>JAUVOA010000230.1 GCA_030599445.1 Atribacterota bacterium
AAGATAAAAAAATTAGAAAATATGTTATGGTCGTTGTTTGTGCTGAGCGAGATGGGTTAATCGCAAATATGACTCGTTTTGTGTATTTTGGTTTATTACCCCAAGAATTAAAAGAAAAATTGTACGCGGTAGCCAAGGTAGATGCAAGTTTTATAATAAATACCAGACCAGGTAAAAAAGTGGCAGATATTTTTATTGAGGGCATTCGAACTTATGGAGAAGTTGGTTATCCGGATGAATGGAAGTTTCACCATCAAGGTGGAGCTACCGGTTATGAGACCAGAGATTATATGGCCGCTCTTAATTCCCTCCACATTGTTCAACCCAATCAAGCTTTTGCTTGGAATCCATCAATAAAAGGAGTGAAGAGCGAAGATACTATTATTGTGAATGAAACCGAAAATGAAATAATTACCGATGACCCTGAATGGCCTAAAGTTGAAGTAGAATATAATGGAGAAAAGATAAGCAGCTCGGGTATTTTAGTTGGTGGATAAAAGAATAAGCAGGGGGGTACTAGCCCTTACTAATAAAGGAGGTGAAAAAAGAATAACGATTTTTGCCAGCACTTTGTATTAAGGTTGCAATAGTGAGGTTATTGCTGAAAAATTATTAGGAAATATTAAAAAAGGAGAAAAAATTATGTTAAAGAAAATTAATCTTTTACTTTTGTTAGTATTGACTTGTGTTGCTCTTCTGGTATTACCGGTAGTAGCTCAGGCAAGTGAAGATCCTGTTGTAATTTACTTTTTCCCAGGCGGTGCTCCCGGAGGAACCTTTGCTACTGTTGTTTATAATGGTGCTAAAGTAGCTGAAGAAGTATTAGGTGATCGGGTTGAGATAAGATATCTATGGTCAGATTGGAGCTCGCAGAAAATGGTTGATCAATTCCAGCAAGCTATTGCGGCTAACCCTGATGGTATAGCAATTATGGGACATCCCGGCGACGAAGCATATAGGCCTTTTGTTGAAGAAGCTGAGAAACAGGGAATTATCGTTACCAGTCAAAATACAACATTACCTGAACTTGAAAAAGCTTATAGCGCAAATGGATTTGGTTATGTAGGCCAGGGGCTTTATGAATCAGGTTATACTCTCGGTGAAGCTTCGATTAAAGGAGCAGGATTAAAAGCAGGAGATAGAGCACTTGTTTGGGGTCTTTTGTCACAACCTACCAGAGGATTAAGAACAAAAGGGGCTATAGATGCTTTTGAAGAAATAGGGGTAAAGGTAGATTATGTGGAAATTTCAGCCGAAGTAGATAAGGATGCTTCAACGGGTATTTCTGTTATAGTAGGTTATTTACAGGCAAATCCTGATTGTAAAGTTGTTGTAACTGATCATGGTAATTTAACTTCTACACAACGTACTTATTTTGAAGCAGCAGGTTTGGGTCCGGATGATATCTATGGCGCCGGTTTTGATTTATCACCTGCAACCGTAAAAAGTATTAAAAGTGGTTATACTGATCTTGTATTAGACCAACAGCCGTTCTTGCAAGGTTTTCTACCAGTTATGCAAATTTATTTAACTAAGATGTATGGTTTCTCAGGATTGCATATTGATACAGGTGGCGGCTTAATTAGCAAAGATAATATAGATTTGATAGCCCCACTGGCTGAAAAAGGAATAAGATAGATAATAGTTACAATACTAATTTTAGGTTATCCTGCAGGAAAGATTTTATAAATAAAATATTTCCTGCAGGATTATTTTAAGCCATGCTATTACTCGTTAAAGGAGGAGAGCGTTATATATGGACAAATTAGTCGAAATGAAAAATATATTTAAATCCTATGAAGGGGTTGTAGCTTTAAAAGGTATAGATTTCGAAGTAGGGTTTAATGAAGTTGTAGGAGTTTTGGGTGATAATGGTGCAGGTAAATCGACTTTGATTAAAATTATTTCTGGGGTACATCCCCTTGATAAGGGTGAAATGTATATTAAAGGTGTAAAAATTAATCCTAAAAAACATTCTGTGAGGATGGCACATAGTATGGGGATAGAAACTGTATATCAAGAAAAAGCTCTTGCAGATAAGCAAACTTTATGGAGAAATATTTTTCTTGGCAGGCAAATTACCAATACACTGGGGTTTATCAATATAAAAAAAGAAAAAGAAGAAACAGATAAAATTATGCATGATGTAATGGGATTTAGAGGAATAGGTGTAGATGTTGATTCAGTAATTAAAACCTTATCTGGCGGAGAAAAACAAGGTGTCGCTATATCAAGAGCAATGTACTTTGAAGCAGATCTGGTTATTTTAGATGAACCTACCATGGCTTTATCATTGCAAGAAGTAAAAAAGGTCTTGAAGTTTATTCAAGCTGTTAAAGATAAAGGAAAATCTTGTGTTTATATTTCTCATAATATCGCTAATGTCTACCCGGTCTCTGACCGTTTTGTGGTAATTGACCGTGGCAAGATAGTAGGTACTTATAATCGTAAAGATTTATCTTTAGAGGAACTTAGTGAAGAATTAATTAAATATACAAAGTTAAGTACACAGATTAATCAAGGTGAGAGGGTATTACAAGATGGATGATTTAGAAATAAAGTATAAAGTAAAAAGATTTAGTCGATATAAATCTCAAATCGGATTAGTAATTATGACCGCCAGCATTTTTGTATTGTTTATGATTACTAGTCCTGAAGTTTTTCTTCGCGGAAGAATATATCAATCATTTTTATCTACGGTTCCTTTTATAGGATTTATGGCTCTTGGTTTAACTTTTGTGCTTGCTATGGGCGAAATAGACCTTTCCTTTCCGTCGGTTATGGCCTTATCAGGATTTATTTTTACAATTACATTCCAGACTACAAACAGCGTTATATTAGCTTTAATATGTAGTATTTTGTCTGGTGTCATAGTTGGGTTTATAAACGGAACATTAGTTACATCAATAGGTATTCCTTCAATTGTAGTTACCTTAGGCATGCAATTCTTGATCAGGGGTTTTAGCAATATTATATCTAATGGTTTAGCCAGGACAGTTGAAGTAGATAAAACTATTTCCTATAAAATTTTTGTCGGAAAGTTAGGCCCAATTCCTGCTCAGTCAATTTGGTTTATAGGAATAGCAATTTTCTTCTATTTCTTACTTTTTAGACATAAGTTTGGTGAGCATGTGTTATTTATAGGTGATAATCAGGAAACTGCAAGGATGATGGGCGTTAATGTAAATAGAGTAAAAATAATAGTTTTTATGTTGATGGGAGCTATGGCTTCACTTGCCGGAATACTCAGTTGTTACCGGATGAGAACCTGGTGGCCGACAATGGGTGATGGATATATGATGATGACAATGGCTGCTGCTTTTGTAGGAGGTACTTCCATGGCCGGTGGAGAAGCTAGCATCTTTGGTACTTTCCTTGCTTCCTTCCTTATTGGTTCCCTGGAAGCAGG
>JAUVOA010000068.1 GCA_030599445.1 Atribacterota bacterium
ATTAAACAATCAGCATAATAACCCACTTTCTTATACACTACGCCATATTCATCTTTAAATGTTCCATCCGGGTTTTCAATGAATTTGTAATCAGAGGGGGTATTAGGATAAATATATATTGTATCCACGCCTAAAATATCTTTTACTTCATCTTTAACCACAGCTAATCTTTGCACGGGATCGTATATAATTATTTCATCTTCGATGTCTAAATATTTCAATAAATTCTTATATGCAACTTCATGCATGCCGCTTACGAACCCGTTATTATCAATCGGTGCCCTGTCAGGTTCTTTATGAATAAGTGTTTTTCTTACTCTTTCTCTGGAGTTCATTTGTTTTATCGATCCTCTAATTTAAATTATCAACTTATCTTACCGCTTTACATGGCAGTGAAGCTCTTTTAGCTGTGATAGCTTATTTACCTAATAAATTCAGAATAATATTCGTTTTAAATAACTCTTTTTCTGCTTCTTTCTATGAATAAATCAAGCATAACTGAAAACAATATAATAACCCCAAAAACCACATAGGTCCATTCATATGGAAGCCTGGCTATGACTAATGCATTTTCAATAATTACAATAATAAATGCACCAATGAAAATACCCAGCATATTTCCTCTTCCCCCACGAAGTGAAGTTCCGCCAACAACAGCAGCTGCAATAACCTTAAACTCCCATCCTGTACCTACTCTGGAAGAAAATGCACCTAACCGGAGCGTCTGAATAACTGCTGTAAATGCAACTAAAAATCCTACAATAATAAAACATATTATCTTAACCTTATCAGTATTTATAGCCATTGATCTGGCTGCTTTTTCATTATCTCCTGTAGAAAATACCCAGTTACCAAATCTATGTCTATGAAGTATTAAGCCGAGAATAACAGCAAATAATGTTAGCCAAATCGCTTGTAATGGAAAAAAGTTCCCTATTTCCCCAATAAAAGAAGAAGTAAAAAACTTGAATCCCGAAGTGTCTATTGGCATTATTATTCCACCTGAGACTAATAAAGTTATACCTCGCCAAAACATCATGGTACCCAATGTAGCAATAAATGACAGAATTTTTCCTTTAGTAGTAATTAGACCATTTATCATTCCTATCACACCACCACAAATTAAGGTAATAATGGTTACTAAAAAAGGATTTAGGTCCATTGCAAAAAGCCTAACAAAAACAAAAGAACAAAATGCTAATACTGAACCAACAGATAAATCGAACTCACCAACAATCATTAACATTCCAGCACCTATTACTATAATCGTAAATTCAGACCCAAAAAATAATAGGTTTCTAATATTATCTAGCCGTAGAAAATTACGCTCAGCGGTAAAAAATGTAAGTAAAATTATTAAAACTAAAAACATTCCAATTGTGCCCAAAGAACTAATATTGAAAAAATATTCCAAAAAATTACTGTTTTTCTTTTCCAGTTTATTCAATTACTTGCCTCCCGCCAAATAAAAAATTACCCTATTGTTCCTCTTACTATAATTTCGGACAGTTCATCAACATTAGTATCTTTCTTTTTTATATCTACTAACTTTTTTCCATGGGATAATACTACAATCCTATCGGAAATTGTAAATACTTGATGAAGATTATGTGTTATGAAAATAACAGATATCCCTTTTCTTTTTAACTGATTTACAAAGTTAAATACTTCACGAACTTCTTTAACTGATAAAGCCATAGTGGGTTCGTCAAGTATAACTAACTTTGCTTCAAAATAAAATGCCCGCGCTATAGCTACTCCTTGTCTTTCCCCACCCGAAAGTGTGGATATATTTATATTTGGCGACCTTAGATGTAATCCCATACTTTTTAATGCGTCCATGCTTTCTTCATCCATGACCCTTTTTCTAAGAAATCCAAGTGCCGTCGCAGGCTCCCTGCCCATAAAAATATTCCTTGATATGCTTAGATCCGGAGCCAATGCCTGTTCCTGATAAACAGTTTCTATCCCTAAAGCCCTTGAATCTTTGGGTGAAGAAATCCTGACTTTTTTCCCTTCAAAATATATCTGTCCTTTTTCTGCCCTATGATATCCAGATATAATTTTAATTAATGTAGATTTTCCGGCTCCATTATCACCAACAAGACCAACATTTTCTGTTTCATTTATCTTAAAATCAATATCTTCTAAAGCATGAACTTTACCAAAATATTTATTAATACCGGCCATCCTTAGTAATTCTTTAGAATTAGAATTTGATTCATTAGATGACATTTCTAAAACACCTCGCACTTCTTATTTCTTATTTCATATATATTAACTTACAAATATATTTTATTTTATTTTTATTTTTCTAAGTCATTTGCCTTTGAATAAAATTATTTATAATTACAAAAAGTAATATTGCTGAACCAATGAAAGCTTCTACCCCAAAAACCGGGACCTTCATTAATATTAAACCATTTTAAATAAACTTTATAATTAGAACACCTAAAAAAATATTTAACATGCTTCCTACTCCTCCTCTTAGAGAAGTGCCTCCTACAACTGCAGCAGCAATGGTTTTTAGTTCAAATCCGACACCTTGTGTAGCAAAAAAAGAACCCAATCTCACAGTTTGTAGTGTACCTACAACCGCACATAAAACTCCAATTATTATATAACAGGTAGTTTTTACCATATTAGTGTTTATTCCCATGGCCCTTGCAGCCCCTTTACTACTGCCTGTAGCAAATATCCAATTACCAAATTTAGTAAAATGAAGTAAAACCCCAAGAATAATTGCAATCCCTGCAAACCATATTACCTGTAAAGGGAACCTGCCAATAGTGCCAGTTAACATTTTTTCAAAATAAGGATGGGGATTAATATATTTGCTGATACTAATTGGAGCCATACGAGACAGGATAAAAACGACACCCCGCCAAAACATCATAGTGCTTAGGGTAATAATAAAAGAGGGTAATTCTGTTTTAACCACAATCATACCGTTAATGAATCCTAAAGCAGCTCCTACTGGTAGTAAAATAATTAATGCTAAAGCTGGATTTGTTCCTTTCATTAAAAATGTAGCAAAAACATAAGAGCATAACGGTATAAGTGAAGCAATCGAGAGATCGAATTCACCGCAAATCATCAGCATTCCTACCCCTAAAGCTACTATCCCTAAATCCGGTATTAGTTTACCCATAGAGGCTAAATTTCTAAGGTCTATAAAAAGATGATTTGGTGTAAAAATAATAAAGAATAAAACTATCGCTACAAATACAATTGGCGTATTTATATTATAATCCAAGATAAGACTTAAGCCAGACTTCTTCATTTATCTCCTTAATTCTAATCTTTCTTCAAAAGATTCTATAAGGGGGTAGATTTTTACTCTACCCCCTTAGAATCAGTTTTGCTATTAATCAATTTTAACTATCAATTGATTATGCAGTAAATTTTTTACCTGTAAGTTCCCGAAAGTTCTTCTATGACTCCTAATATTTCTGGAGTATCAATTAAATACCCACCTGTATCAATATTGGGTGTAAGACCGAATTTATTATACAGGTAAAGAGTATACACTGCTAAATATCCCTGCAAGTACTGTTGCTGGTCAATGGTTGCAGTTATATAACCTTCCTTTAGTCCCGCTACAGTTCCGGGTGCTGTATCAAAACCTCCTGCAATAACTTCTCCAGGCTTTAATCCAGCTGCTTTTAAAGAACTTAGAATTCTATCAGTACAGATACCACCTGCTCCCAAGAAGAATGTAGTTTTAGGATTAGCAATAAGATAAGCTGTTTGACGTTCTTCAACAGTAGTAGCTTCTAATCCTCCTGCATCTATCATTTCAAATGAAGTTATGCCATAATCAGCCATTGCATCTTTAACACCTTGCGACCTTACTGTAGCATACATGGCTCCTGGAACTTCTGCTGCCATTCCAACGTGAGCTGTTGCAAAGTCAACTCCCGCTGCTTCGCCTTCCTGGAATAATCTAGTCGCTATAATATATCCGGCTCTTCTTTCACTCTGCCCAATATAGCAAAGCCTTGCATTTCCTACTGAACCTTTGGTGTCGTCATTATTTATTCCGATAACCGGTATACCTGCAGCAATTGCATCCTCTACTGGTTTATCCCAGACTGTATCATCATTAATTACCAGTGCTATACCATCTGGTTTTGAGGTTACTGCTTCCAAAAAAGCTTTTTGTTGTTTGGCAAGGTCTCCTCCAGAAAAATCGATCTCAGCTTTACATCCTAATTCAGCAGCAGCATCTCTCATACCTTGAGCAACTACAGCCCAGAATGGATCATCTCCACCATGAGTAACCAATCTAAAATACATTTCTTCAGCAGATTTCCCTACTTCTGCAGTTGAAGTTCCAATAAATAACATTGAAACTAAAAAAGTTACGGTTATAGTAAAAATCATTATCTTTTTCACTTTTTTCATCCCCTTTAAACATAAAATTAAAATTTGTAATACTTGTACCCAAAGCAAGAACTAAATATTCTGCACTGCAATAATCAGGCTAGTCAAGTTTACATTTTTTAGAAAGATACATCCCCCCTTTCTATTGTTTGATGGCTACTGCAGATATTTGCGGAATTATGTGATCTGAAATGTTTTTCGAAGAGTTCTTTTTATACCACTTAAATTAAGTATTGTATTATTCTATTATTTTAAATAATACACTATTTTAAAAATTTAGTCAAGAAAACTTTCAGAAAAGATTTATGGAGTCATATTTCTATTCTTGACAAATTAGATTTATTTAATTAGCGACAATAAAGATTAGACCCTACTCTATTTAAATCATATTTCTATACGCCAATATAGGAAATAAAAAATTTATAACGGTTTAATATTAATAACCTTCCGGGCAAGGTTTGGAGAAAATAGCAAGCAGGAAAGCCTTGTAAAATAAGTGTTTAAAGGGCAGGCAAATAGGAACAGAGAACCGTCCCCTGTTCCTATACAAAAAAAATAAAATATTTTCTTGACATAATGATACAACTATAGTATCATTAAAATTAGGTAAAGATACTATCGTAGTATCATTAAAAATATATAGAAAAAAGGAATGAGTAGTAGAAAGATAAGAAAGATTAAAAATGGCTAAAAAGTTAAAAGTATGCAGAGTAGATTTACCTAATTCTAATTGAGAAAGAGAGAGGTGATAATTATAAAAAATATAATAAATGATAATTTTTTATGAAAAGTTATCAACCCAACATGTCTTAACTATATAATGTTTTTCGATTTTAAAAAATTTAAAAAATAAAAAGGAGATATTTAAAATGAAAAGTATAAAATTATTTGTGATAGCCATAGCCTTAATCTTAGCTTTTAGTGTAAATTTAGTTATGGCTCAAGAGACTTTTGATTCCACAGCGGCAGAAGAAGAAGGTTACTGGTATTCCCGATATAATATGGGCACTTTAGCCATGAGATCAGGGATGGGAGAAGTATTTATGCCGGATATGAAAATGATGATGATGGCCATGCAGATGGCTGACGCTGATTTTGATCCGATGCAGAAAGGGATGTATGGTGATGGAGACCATCCTATGGCTCCAGTCAATCCTTCCCTTTTGCAGGCGGTCTATAAATCCGGGATGCCTTACTATACCCAAAAAGTGGATCTTGATGATTTTGCTACCCAAAGATGGGACCCGGCAACTTTCGATCGCACCTTAACCGGTTTAGCTAATGGGTACCTGATAATAAAAGAAGTAGAATGGGCCAAGCAATTTCACGTGGATGCACATTTTGGGGTACCTAGCGATAACTTCTCATCTCAGTGGAGGTTTATCGGCAGTGCTTTAATAATGGAAGCTAAGATGCAAGTTATGAATTTTCACGATAATATGGAAAAGTACGATCTATCCGGCGGTGGAGATTACGTGATGCTCTGGGCTATATCTGATTTAGGAAATGTTCTGGAACAAAGTCATCTCTTATACAGCAGGAGTAATCGCTATAAAGATTTAGAAGCTTCTGCTATGATGTTAATGGCGGCAGATACCCTGTTTGATAAGATAAAGGATATGAGCTTGCCCACAATTCAAGAAAAATCTATTGCCCTGCAGTCTTTAGTCTGGTATGCCTATAGTACTCATAACCAGGAGAACAAGAGTGAAGCGCTGGCAAATCTTAATAAAATAGCCGGTGAACTGAAATTAATGACTCCGGTTAATGCTGCAGAAAAGGCCTATGCTATCCGCGGGTTAATTGAAGCCAAAAGAACTTTGGGTGGGGAAATTGAAAATATATCCAGCCTGGCTTCGGAGTTCCTGGCTGATTTTGATAGGACTACCGGGATTTTTAAAAGTCAAAATACTTATACCATTGATGATGTAGCCATCATTATCGGAGCATTGAACGCCATTAAGATATTTGAAAGTGCCGAGGTAGATACAGTAAAAGCCGAAGAGGTATTTACTCTTTTCTTTGAAACCATCTTAAATAAAGCCGGAATGCAGCAATCAGCACCTCCTATAATGGCAGGTATGCACGAAGGAGAACCGGAAATATATTTCAAATATCCAGGTATGCCTTTACCCCCTATGGCCGGAGGACAATATGGGATAGCCCCCATGTTCGCATCTTCTGTAACCTATAAAGATGGAAAATGGGAAATTGACCGTACTTTTGATACTGCCGGAGCAATGCATGCGTCTAATGAAATGATCTGGTTACATCATGATGAAGTAGATGGCTTTCCAACATTATAAACAATATAACATATTTTAAGCAATTTAGGCTTCATCAACTTTAGGCTTTAGGCTAAAATAAAAAGGGGTAGGCAACTACCCCTTTTTATTTTTTAAATAAGTTCCTTAATACGAGCATTAACAACCGTAATAGCTCAAAATATCCTTTGGCGTCAGATACTGTCTTGAAATTCAACCCCAACTCTCCCTAAAAACGATATTTAATTTTTTAATGCATTTGCTATTTACCCTTAGAATATAAAAATATTTTATGTAGAATATTTTTAATAAATTCACATTCTAATAGCACAAAAATTTTTGCAAACTTATTTTTAAAAAGCAGGAATTTTTGAACCTTTGCCGAAGTTAATATATTAGAGTAGGAAAAAATATATCACAACTTATGCGTGCTGTGTAAGCAAAAAAAAGAAATAAAAAATAGTATAACAAAAAAATTTAAAATAATAGTCTTTATTCTATCCACTTCAACAAAGAAACCTTTCATCAAAAAATTATTTTACAGGATAAAGCCGAAAGGAAATTCGAGAATCTAAAAATTTTTTTATGGATTTAAATAAATGGAAAGTAAGTATTTATTTTCAATCGTAGACACCGATACACAAAAAATAAGATATATATCAAAATTTATTTCGCAATTTCAATGTGATAACCGATCTTTGGTTGGTAACCTTGGATATTCGACCACTGAAATTGAAAATCAACTGAAAGAATATATGAATAAACAACCGCAATCTTTTTTCCAGGTTGCCCAAGACGATTCCGGAGAAATCCGAGGTTTTTTTGGAGTTATCTTTTCTGATCCTAATACCGTTCGAATGTTTGGACCTTATGCAACAGATATTGAAAATGAATGGGAAGAAA
>JAUVOA010000025.1 GCA_030599445.1 Atribacterota bacterium
AGTGATTTTATCAAAGAAATCGACAAGAAAGCGAAATTATGGAAAAAATAATTGATAATTTTGTCAGTTAATGTTTGACCGATCTTTAAATAAATAATAACAAACTCATCGAAAAAAGAAAATATTTTTGACAGAGAATATTTTTTTTGTTATGATTAGGATGTCATACATCGTACACCCTCTTTAGAAAAAAAGCAAAAGGTGGGAATAAATGGAATTGAAAAATCTAAAAACTCAGGATTTACAAGGATTAATCCAGGAGCAACTCAAACTTTATATTATTGAAAACGGAATGAAAAGCGGTGATCCCTTTCCCACAGAGCATGACTTGGCCGAAAAGTTGGGAATAAGCCGAACAGCAATTAGAGAAGCCCTTAAAAAACTGGAAACTTTAGGTATAATTGAGGTAAGGCCGGGAGTAGGACGTTTTATAAGAGAATTTAATTTTGAGACTATTTTTAAGAGTCTCCCTTATAATTTAGAAATGGATATAAAAAATTTTCAAGAAGTTTTGGAAGTTAGATTTTGTTTAGAATCCTGGTTTATCGTCAAAGATATAAATAAATTTACCAAAGAAAATATTGCTGAGTTCAAAGAAATACTAAAAAAGCTTGAATTTCAGGTACTTAATAATCTTGAAGAAAAAGAATCAGTGGAAGTCCATTCTCAATTTCATTGCGCCCTCTATAAAAATTCTGATAATTCTTTGCTCATTAATTTAATTAAAATCTTTTCCAGCATTCAAAGAAATCTTGTGCTACTTCACAGATACAAAACCAAAGATAGAAATTTATTTATACGTCAGCATAAATTACTGCTCGAGGCAATCGAAAAGAGAGATTCCCGTTTAGCCCAAAAAAGACTGGAAGAACATTTTGCAGAGGCAATGGCCTGGGTTGAAAGCAACAAGGGAGAGAAATTTAGTAAAATAGAAAATAATAAAGGAGGTGAAGAAAATAGTAGAATTTGAATGTAAATTTGCAGATTCATCATGAAATTTTTGAGGATTTTAGATGAGTTTAGCAAAAAAATCTGCGTAAATATTTCAGATGCAGATTTCGGAGTTTAATAGGAATTTAATATTGAAGCATTTCACATATTTTATATTAATTCTATTGAACGCAAAATATTTTTTAGGAGGGAAATATAATGAAAAAGATAACGATTGTGGTATTAGCAATTAGTTTGATTACAATCTTCATGTTCGGTATTTGCTCATCGTTGGCCGCCGAAAAGACCTTCAATCTAAAATTGGCTGGTATTAAGAATGATGAAGACCCTAATAGTAAGGGTATGGAGTTGTTTGCAGAGATAGTGAATAGGGAGTCCAATGGTACAATAACAGTAAAAACCTATACCAACAGTGTTCTCGGCAATTTAAACGATCTTCTCAGTGGCATGATCGACGGTACTGTTGAAATGATGTCTAACACGATATCCTGTTATGCCTGGCTTTCCGGTGCAGGTGCAAGAGAGTTTGGTATTGTATCGGCTCCTTTCCTTTGGAAAGATAACAAAGAGCTCCAGGCTTTTCTTGATTCCCCTGGTGTTCAAGGTTGGATTGAAGAGGCCGCAGCCTCAACAGGTGTTCGTGTACTTATTGTAAACGGTGAATTAGTTCCCCGGCAACTTTCAGCAAACAGGGCAATCAGAAATGCCGATGATTTTGAAGGTTTAAAAGTCAGAACCGCTGAGTCTGTATTAGTTATGAAACTTATGGAAAAACTTGGAGCTAATCCTATAGTTATTCCTTTTGCCGACCTTTATATGTCTTTAAAAACGGGTGTAGCAGATGCTCAGGAGAACAACTTTTTTACTATGAAGAGCATGAGCTTCTATGAGGTTCAGTCCCACTTTATGAAGACCGATTATTCTAGAGACGTGAGCGCAATTTTCATAAGCGAACAAATTTGGCAGCAGATGTCCGATAACCAGAAGAAAATCATGAAAGATGCTGCAAAAGCAGCAACGGATTATGAAGCTGAAATAATAGCAGATACTGTTGAAGAAGTAATGGATTTCTTATCCACCAAGATGACCTATGTTGACATTGATGTTGCTTCTATACAGGAAAAGCTCGGAACCGATATTTATCAGGAGTTAGATGAATTAGGTACAATCTGGCCCACAGGCACATTGGATGTTGCACTCGAATTTAAGGAAAGCTACAAAGACTAATTATTTGCATTATTTAATGGGTAGATAAGTGTTGAGGGGATCTCGCTATGGATATATGGACACACCAATGTAGGTGAGATTCCCTCAAACTCTTGGGAAGTGTATTTATTGTTCTGATATTTTGAGTGGTTCCCACTGCCGTATTTTTTAAAATGTGAGGTAATTATGAAAATATTTATTAATGAAAAAGACGTAACCCCGGTTAAATATGAGGATTATTCTTTTAAGGAAATGCTTGGAGAAAAAAACGGTTGTCTTGCGGGATGCCGGACAGGGGTCCTTATATATACTCAGGAAGAATATAGGCAGAGTGGAGTTCACGATGACCAGGAGGGGTTTTTTGTGCTTTCCGGCAGAGGAATTGCTATGGTCGGGGACAAGGAGTTTTCTCTAGAACCAGGCGTTTGTTTTATTGTACCGCCAGGAACCTACCATTCTATTAAAAAGGATATGTCATGCAGCTGCATAAAACTGTTCTTTTTCCATGCAGCTGTGTAATTTAATAAAAAGGAGATTTGAATAATGAATAAAGAAGCTATGCAATATGCCAATATAATTAAATCTCTCCTCGATGAAATATTAAGTGAAGAGGAGTCTGTTAAAAAAGCGGCGGCTTTGGTCGGTGATTCAATTATGAGGGATCAAGTTATCCACGTTATAGGCCCTGGTGGTCATTCAAATATGGGAGTTGAAGAGATGTTTTCAAGAGCGGGCGGCTTTGCCTGTATCAATGCAATCCTGGATCCCGGCACTAACTTGAGTCATGGTGGACCTCGGTCCATGGGCGTTGAGAGAATTCCCGGTTATGCCAGTCCAGTACTGAATGCCTATCGCGTAGGTAAAACTCCCGGCGAAGTTTTGATTATAATAAATGCATATGGTGTTAATTGTATGACAATAGACTGTGCCCTTGAGGCGAAAAAACGTGGTGTAACTTCAATCGCAATTACCTCTACCTCTTTTGCCGATAAACTGCCAAAGGACCATCCTTCAAGGCATCCCAGCGGAGCCAATTTATATCAATCGGTGGATGTATTCATAAACAACCACCTTCCTTATGGAGATGCCATTCAATCAGTCGAAGGATGCGAACAGAACGTGGGGCCAACTTCTACCTTTTGCAACTGTTTTGCCGCCAACTATTTAGTATTGGAGACTTGTAAATATTTAGTTTCCAAGGGTTATACTCCTCCCGTGTTTAGAAGTGGTAATCTTCCGGGTGGCGATGAATATAACCGGGATATGATGGAAAAATATACAGGAAAAGCAATTTTACTGTTTTAATACTTAATACATGTATTCCCCGGGCAAATACTTGTCCGGGTAGGGGGCAACCTATTTTTAAATAAGTAAAAAAGAGCAGCTAATAAATATATATAATGGGAGTGTATTCAAAAAAATGGTAATGGAAAATAGGTTTACGAAAGACGCATTATCCGTGTATATATGTGATGACAGGACCGAATTAGGGCGTCTGTCTGCTAAAGCAGTATACGATAGGATTATTGAAATTTTAAAGACAAAGGAAGAAATAAATTTGCTGTTTGCAGCAGCCCCATCGCAAAATGAATTTTTAGAGGCTCTAACAGCCTATGAAGATATTCCATGGCAGCGCATAAATGCTTTTCACATGGATGAATACATTGGCCTTGATTATAACGCACCTCAACGGTTTGGTAATTTTCTTAAAACAAGGATTTTTGGCTCTGTGCCCTTTAAATCTGTGAATTATATCGAAGGTAACAGTAAAGAACCGGAACAGGAGTGTCAAAGATATGGTGAACTGTTAAAAAGATACCCTCTGGATATAGCTTGTACTGGTATTGGGGAAAACGGGCATTTGGCCTTTAATGACCCCCACGTTGCCGATTTTCATGATAAAAAGCTGGTTAAAATAATTGCCTTGGATGAAAGATCCCGTAGGCAACAGGTAAATGATGGATGCTTTTCCCATATAAACCTGGTACCAAAAAATGCGTTGACTTTAACAATTCCCGCTATTGTGGCCGCCAATTATATTGTCTGTATGGTGCCTGGTCCGACAAAGGCTGAGGCTGTCAGAAATATGCTGTATGGAGAAATCTGCGAAAGGTGTCCTGCATCTGTCTTAAGATTACACAAGGCTGCTAATTTATACATAGACCAGGATTCTGCAAAATTGCTTACAGGAGGTGAAATATGATGGACAAGAAGCTAATAACCAATGGAAAGATTATCGCACTTGAGAGGATTATCCCTGTTGGAAGCGTTTCTGTGTGTGATGGGGTAATAACCGGTGTACATGAAGGAATAGGAAGGCTTCCGGAACCGGACGAGACTGTTATTGATGCAGGAGGTAAATATATTTCTCCGGGCTTTTTAGATATTCATGTTCATGGTGGAGGTGGATATGGCTTTCTACGTAGCAGCGTCGATGATGTGATTTCATGTTGTAAAGCACACATGAACCATGGTACAACCTCTATTGTGCCTACCATATCGTCTGCGAGTAACGAGCTTATGAGGGAGAGCTTGGAGAATATAAAAGAGGCCACCTCAAAGATGACTAAGGGCCCTGAAATTTTGGGAGTACATCTTGAAGGACCATACTTTGCTATGAGTCAAAGGGGAGGTCAGGCGGCAGAACATGTGAGAAATCCTATTAAAGAGGAATACATGAATATTCTTGAAAGTTTTGATAATATTTTGCGATGGTCATTGGCACCGGAGCTTCCCGGTGCACATGAAATGGCAAGTGAACTTATAAAGCGTGAAATTCTCCTATCCATAGGCCATTCGGACGCCCTCTTTGATGAAACCATAAAGGCATATGAGTGTGGCTTTACAACAGTTGCACATCTCTATTCCTGCACTTCGACAGTGCGGCGAATAAATGCTTATAGGTTCGCTGGAATTATAGAAGCGGCATTTTTGATTGACGATATGATGGTAGAGATTATTGCCGACGGTAAACATTTGCCTGCAAGTCTTTTAAAATTAATATATAAGATCAAAGGCCCCGACAGGATATGTCTTGTGACAGACGCTATAGACGCAGCAGGTCTAAAAGACATAAAAGGAGAAATATATAGCCAAACGAGTGGTTCTAATATCATCATTGAAGATGATGTGGCAAAACTTCCAGACAGATTGGCTTTCGCAGGAAGTGTCGCAACGACTGATAGGCTAGTGAAGACTATGATTAAATTGGCAGATGTGCCGTTATATCAGGCGGTCAAGATGATGTCGGCTACACCGGCTAAAAATATTGGCATGTTTTCCACAAAGGGTTCATTATCCATAGAGAAAGATGGGGATATAATTATATTCGATGATGATATCAATGTTTCAACCGTAATGGTTGGTGGGGAAGTCATATTCGAGAAAAACTGAATTTAATGGTAAAAGCAAAAACTCGTATGACTAAAGCCTTTTAGCTGTGCGAGTATGCTTTATTTTTTTTATTGAGCCGAACGAAATCAGATTTTATAAGAAATAGTTAATTATTAACTTATTTTAGAGAGGAAAATATTATGTCTATATTAATGTTGTTTGCAGTCCTGTTTACATTGATGTTTCTTGGTGTCGAAATATTTTTGTCTATGGGTATTGCAGCGGCCGTTTATCTACTTGTGACTGGAAATGCACCGCTTACACTTATAGCAACTAGTATGGTAAACGGCATAACGAATACTTCATTGCTTGCTATTCCCTTTTTTATACTGGCTGGAGAGTTGATGAATATTTCCGGAATGACCTTGAGAATTGTAAGATTTTCTCGTTTTTTTATTGGAAAATGGAAGGGTGGTCTTTCCTACACCTGCGTTGTAGTTAATATTATAGCAGCCGGAGTGTCCGGTTCAGCACCTGCTGACTGTAGTGCAGTTTCGTCAGTTATGTTGCCGGTTATGAAAAAAGAAGGATATCCGGAGGAATTTTCAGCAGCTATTAACGCATCTGCGGCAACAATCGGACCTATTATTCCACCCAGTATACCCATGGTGTTCATCGGACTTCTAACAAACCTGTCTATAGGACGTCTTTTTTTGGGCGGTGTCATCCCGGGATTATTAATGGGTGGTGCTCTTATGTCGATTTGTTACTTGAAGGTTAAAAAAATGAAGCTGGGGATATACGAGCAGGAACAGTCATTTAAAATCTTTTGGAAGGTATTCAAGGACTCCTTTCTGGCACTTAGCGCCCCTCTTATCATCATCGTTGGTGTAATTACAGGTCTAGTTACTATTACTGAGGTTGCAATGCTTGCGACAGCATATGTTCTTATTCTTGGTGTATTTGTCTATAAGACAATAGCCATAAAGGATATTTTGAAAATCTTTAGAAATTCAGTCTTATTTTCTTCTTCGATTATGGCGCTATTCTCAATCGCATTTATTTTTTCATGGTTTATTGCTGTAGAAGGGATAGGCAAACAATTAGGGGTATATATTATTTCTATGAATATGTCACCCCTCATGTTCCTAAGCTTTGTCGCCCTTTTATTTATTTTATTAGGAATGATAATAGACGCAATACCCGCAATGCTTATATTTGTGCCTGTACTTCTTCCTATATCAGCAACACTGGGCATAGATCCTATTCATATTAGCGTGGTAATTGTCACCAACCTTATGATAGGTTTGCTAACACCGCCAGTTGGTGGACTACTCTATTTGGAGTCAAAGATCGCCAATGTACCAGTTGATAAACTTATAAAGGAACTTGTACCATTTATTTTGGTGCTGTTTGCAGTTGTAGCCTTAATGACATTTGTTCCACCAATAGTCACTTTTATACCCAATCTGTTATTCTAGGAGGCCAGTGAGATGAAAAAAACTTTGGATATTTTCTCTGATGTGTTACAAACAATATCAGGAGTTTTGTTTTTATTTATTTTCCTTATCAATGTAGCCGGAATTATAAATAGAACTTTTTTAGATTTTTCGCTTTTATGGGTGGCTGATGTAACCACCATAGCAGTCGCATGGATGTTGGCACTCGGCATGTCTGTCGCCGTTTATAAAAAAGTGCACATAACTATAGATTTTGTAAAAAACAAAATTCCCCAAAAGGGCAAAAAAATACTAGAGATAATTACGACTCTCATTATGATAGCTTTCCTTATTATCCTTATTTTTTCAGGGTGGAGGACTGGTATAATGAAGATGCGTATCCATTTCGTAGTCCTCTATATACCCACGGCCTATGCATTTATGGCTCTTCCCGTATTTGCATTTTTTTCTACAATATTCATGACATACAGACTCAAAAACATACTACTCTCGAAGGAAGAATAATTAAAAAGCCAGTAAAGATATAAAAATAAAAGAAAAAAGGGTAGTGGAGTTTTTCCACTGCCCTTTTTTTGAAGTGTATTACAGAATAGAATCGTCTTTAAAAATATTTAACTATTGATATATATAATTAGGATCTTTTATAGTTCCTCCTCTTTCCTGAGCACTACTGGCAATACTATCATATTCCTTCTGGTTTAAAAATTTTACCTCATAAGAAAATCCGTTTCTGTCAAGCTGTCTATCAAATGAACGAAGGTGATTTCGAGAACCCTTTAATAAGTTTAAATAGACTATCTTGATATCATCATTGTCTGTTTTGCTTAAAAGTTCTTTAAGATCGTAAATGTCTAATTCTTCAATTAAAGCGCCGACCTTAAGGGCCTGTTCAAGAGATTCACTACCCTGGGCAACCAGTTCATTGTAAAGTCCTTGAAGTTTTTCACTTTCAAAGACCCCTATAACATCTTCTCCTACAGGATCTTTAATGTCATAACGGTCTAACAATGTCTTTATTGCCTCCATGTGAGTTTTTTCGCTTTGGGCAATATTATAGAAAGTCTTTAAATTCCACTTTTCGTAAAGGTTTAAATAGACGTCCCGGGCTAATTTTTCTTCTTCCCTCATCAATAGAAGCCCTTCCTTTTCGGTTTCATCTAAATTATTTTTATCAATAGTGGCAATTACTTCATTGATACCTCCGCTAAAACTTGTATCAGAAGTTTGAGCTAAAGCTCCCATGCTTCCTACAAGTAATATCGAAAGAGCAATTAAAAAAAGTTTTTTGATTTTAGTCATTTTATTTTCCTCCTATCTTTTAATACGCACACCGCAAATTTTTTCTTTCATTATAGAAGTAGAAAAGAAACAAGTAAAATTTATCATCGAATATATTTAAAAAAATATATTAAAAAAGAGGAATTTTAATTATTTTATAGAATAAGTATGTATAACAACCTAAAATTATTTAGAATAATTTGAATAATGAAAAATCAAACAGGATGTGTTTAACTTTTACTAAAAAAATTAGGAGGAAATAAAAAACTAAAAAGGGGTTGATAAAAATGAATAAAAAGTTTCTATTGTTGGGGCTAATTGTGTTGGTTATTATTTCTATTACCGGTTGTTTTTCTATTTTACCTACCATAAGTCTTGCACCTGTCGAAGAGATAGAAATTGTGATTTTAGAATCATTTCCCGTTCAGGTACAGGTTATCGCCAGAGGAAATCTACCGGACCCCTGTACTGAAATTTCCGAAATCCTTCAGGAAAGAGAAGATGATACCTTTTTTATTACTATTAAAACTTATCGTTTTCCAGGATTTTGCATACAAGTACTTGCTCCTTTTGAAGAAATAATTCCTCTTGATGTATATGGTTTACCAGCTAACACTTACACTGTTGATGTTAACGGAGTTCAAGGTACATTTGATTTAGAAGTTGATAATATTTTGTTAAAGGAATAGTTTTCTAAATCATTCTGAATTAAAAATTAGTTTCAACAATAAAAAGAGCTGAAAATTTTTTAAAAAAATAAAGGAATCTTTTATGGTTGTATGGTAAATAAGATATATAGTGGATTTAAAGAATTATAATATTTGCTTATTGTTTTGCAAATGGCATATATTGCAGCTTTCTATATCAATATTTAGACGAAATTGACTGCTTACGACTGGGAACTTATCCTAAAAAAATTTGAAGATTAATTTTAACAAAAGTTTAGGATAGTTTCAAAAAGGAGGTGGACATATGGGTCAAGAAAGATATAAATTGTTTATTAGAGTTAAAAATTTGTAAATAGGAGGTAAAAAGATGATAAAAAGATTTTTGTTGTTGGTGTTGATTTTTTCCCTTACTATGCTAATAATAGGTTGTGTTCCCAGTTCCAGGCCAGATTTGATAGTGCAAAGTCTTGGCGATCCTGATGTGGACTGTAGTCTAGCTGCAGCACCTGGATTCTGCGCCACTACAGTGACATTTACTATTGCCAATATTGGAGCAGCCGATGCTGGTCCATTTAAGGTTCTGGTTCGGGCTGATCCGGGGTTAGCGCAACAGGGGACTGTAAGTGTTAGTGGTCTTGCAGCTGGTGCTACAACAACCCTCACAATAACTCTACCACCAAGTGGTAACTGCTATGATCCTGACTGTGATATATGCATAACTGTAGATTCAGATAGTGAAGTAATTGAATCCAATGAGGGAAACAACGATCTTTGTGAATTAACAATTGGATAGACATTCAAACAATATAATAGTTAAAGATTAATTAGGTAAGTATGACTATCCTGCGAAATAGTAGAATGGTGGTTAAGTTTCGTCTGACCCGGGCTTTGCTTTAAATTTTGCAGAGCCCGGGTATGTTATATGTGAAAGTTGTGCATGTGCTTCAGGGTTGATTTTTAATAATAAAGAGAGGTGAAGGTTTATGAAAAAGATATTCTGTTTGATTTTAATTTTTATAATGGCAACTTTCTATTTAACCTCAATTTCTTTGGCTGATGGTGGTTTGTTTACCCAGTTATATAGAGATATATATGAACCAAACCAATTAGCCATGATAATATTTGATGATATGGTGGAGAAGATAATTTTTCAGATAGACTATGAAGGTGATGCGGAAGATTTTGCCTGGGTTATTCCGGTGCCAGCTTATCCCAAATTATTCTCTGTTGAAGATGATATATTTTATGAATTGCATGAATTGACTAAACCTACGCCTCCTTCGAGTTTTGGTTGTGGATGGGGAGCAGGTATACCTTTTCCTGGTTTAGAAGATGAGGGAGTACATGTTTGGGAAGAGAACCAGGTAGGAATTTATCATACCACCACTTTATCCGCAACTGACCCGAATAGTTTAGTGGTATGGTTAAATGATAATGGTTATGCCTTCCCTGCAGAAGGTCAAGAGATACTTGATTATTATGTACAACAAAATTGGTTTTTTGTAGCTATGAAAATTCAACATGAAAAAACAATGAATAGTTCTGAGAATTATACCGGTGCTATTCAACCTATAGGGATAATGTTCTTTTCCGATGAACTGATTTACCCTTTAAAAATTAGTACTTTAAGTGCACCATCCTGGGGAACCGAAGTATTAATCTATGCTTTTTCCGATGAAAGAGTAACTTTTCCCGGAGCCACAGAAGAATATAATTCTATTATAACTCCTGACCAGTTGAAAGAATATCCCATTTTGCAGGGCTTAATAGATGAAACCTTTGTTTTAACAAAACTGAGAAAAAATTTTAGTGCTGAAGAAATGGACGAGGATTTAATATTACTTCCAGTTTCTAAATATATAGCCTTAGGAAATATCATAGATTTAAATTCTCCGGTAGGACAGTTTATTTTGATTATAGGAATTTTTGCCTTTTTATTAAAGATAAAGAAGAGGAATTTTTAGAAAAATTTGTAGCTTACAGAATTATGATTTAATTGTAGTTGATTAGTAT
>JAUVOA010000029.1 GCA_030599445.1 Atribacterota bacterium
AACGAGGTTATGTAGATATAGTTATTGACCCGCGGGAAACCAGACCTCGTCTTATAACAACTTTTGAAATGTTATCTACAAAAAGGGAAACCAGACCGGCGAAGAAGCACGGTAATTTCCCAGTATAAATTAGTATATAGTTACTTAGTTACCTGGTTAACTAGTTAGCTAGTTTATCAATAGATATTAATTTAACCGTCTTACTAAGTAACTAACTAACCAACTAACAAATGTTAAAGAAGGAGGAAAGAATAAATATGTTTGAAGGAATCAATGGAGCTCTACAGGTAGCAGCTATAGATATGATTTTAGTATTTGCAGTTCTGGGTGGATTAGCTTTAATTATGGTATTTTTAAAGAATATTGTAGGGATTAAAGAAGAAAAAAAAATATCTAAAGAAGTTAAGGTTACCCCACCGGCATCAAGCATTACTTCAATAAAAGAAAAAGTAGAAGTTGATGGTAAATTAATAGCAGTAATTACTGCTGCTGTGGCTTCATATTTAGAAAAACAAAGAAGTGAATTTAAAGTAGTAAGTATTAGAAAATATAAATCATCTGTTGTGGCTCCCTGGACTGTAATGGGGAGACAAGAATTAATGTTAAGAGAAAAATAATAAATATTAATATTGTAGAAAGAGGAGGACGGTAAACAAAATGAGAAAATTTAAAATTACAGTAGACGGTAAAATATATGAAGTAGAAGTAGAAGAAGTAGGAGGAAATGAATCATCAACGGGAACTATTTCTGTTCCCCAACCGGTTGCAACAAAAGTAAAAGAAGAACCGGTAAGTCAAAAAATGGTTAAACCCACATCTAACCCAGCTCCTACCAAAGCACCAACTACAACGGTCGCCGGAGAAGAAGTAGTAGCACCTATGCCCGGTAAGGTACTTCAGTTAAAGGTATCCGAAGGAGATAGTGTAAAAGATGGAGATACCTTATTGATTTTAGAAGCAATGAAGATGGAAAATGAAATTGTAGCCAATACCTCCGGAAGCATAAAAAAGATAAACGTAGTTGTAAATGATATGGTAGATACTGGCGATGTCTTAATGGTAATAGGTTAGAATAGAAAGGAGAATTTAAATGGATCTTTTAATGAAAGTCCTTTCCTTATTTACCCGCTCAGGATTTGCTGAACTTACTGTAGGTAATCTAACAATGCTTATTGTGGGTGGGGTATTATTGTATTTTGCCATAGTAAAGAAATGTGAACCTTTACTTCTTGTACCTATCGGCTTTGGAGCAATATTAGTAAATTTACCTATAACCGGAATAATGGAAGAGGGCGGTCTTTTATATTTTATTTCGTGGGGAATAAGACATGAAGTATATCCCTGTTTAATATTTATGGGAATTGGAGCAATGACTGATTTCGGTCCTTTATTAGCCAATCCGATAACCTTCCTTTTGGGAGCAGCGGCTCAAGTAGGTGTATTTGTAGCATTAGTTGGCTCAGTGCTTTTAGGATTTAGTATTCAGGAAGCAGCTTCTATAGGAATTATTGGCGGGGCAGATGGGCCAACAGCAATCTATCTTACCGTTAAAATGGCTCCTCAATTATTGGGAGCTGTAGCGGTGGCGGCATATTCTTATATGTCATTGGTTCCTATAATTCAGCCTCCCATAATGAAATTATTAACTACCCCAGAGGAAAGAAAAATAGTTATGAAACAACTAAGGCCGGTATCTCGGACAGAGAAGATACTCTTTCCCATTATTTCGACTGTTTTAATCGGTCTTTTATTGCCAGCTTCGGTCCCCATTATCGGTATGTTAATGTTGGGAAACTTATTTAAAGAAAGTTTAGTAGTGGACAGATTATCTAATACAGCTCAAAATGAATTAATCAATATCGTCACAATATTTTTATCTACCTGTGTAGGAGCCACTATGCAAGCTGAATATTTTTTGACCTTTAATACTATTAAAATAATAATCTTGGGATTAGTTGCCTTTGGTTTTGGGACTGCCGGAGGAGTTTTATTTGCTAAATTATTAAATAAAATTACCGGAGGAACTATTAATCCTTTAATAGGTGCTGCCGGAGTATCGGCTGTACCTATGGCTGCCAGAGTGGCTCAGAAAGTAGGTCAAGAAGCAAATCCGAGCAACTTTTTATTAATGCATGCCATGGGACCTAATGTAGCCGGAGTAATTGGAACCGCAGTTGCTGCTGGAATAATGTTAACTTTGTTACAATAAAATTCGTATTGCGTATCGTGTATTGAGTATCGCGTTAGGAAAGATAACGATAATTAGGAAAGAAGAAGCTATACGTAGAGACCTGATTTATCAAACCCGCAAACTTCTGGATGGTTAAAATGTTATCTTTTTTAATATGAATTAGTTGTATATAAATAACTATAATTTATAATTATAAAATGCAGGATTTAATCTGTATAACGCAGGCTTTTGCCTGCGTTGTTTATATATAGAATCGATTTATTCATCGAATAGATTATTAAAACTACTCAAGGAGGTTTTAATTACACTTATGAGGGAAAGTATAACATTAACAAAAATAGCAGATTTTGATCTAAAAATAATAAATAACAGTGCTTTAGAAGAAAATATTTCTTTAAAAAAAGACAATACTCCCAAAGATATGCTTTTAAAAGAAAAATCACAGCTAAAAAAACCGCTTAAAATTACAGATACAACATTAAGAGATGCCCATCAATCATTATTGGCAACTCGAATGACCACTAAAGAAATGCTGCCCGTATGTGAAAAGTTAGATGCCGTAGGATTTTATTCTATGGAAGTTTGGGGAGGTGCTACCTTTGACAGTTGTATGCGGTTTTTAGATGAAGATCCTTGGGAGCGATTAAGAATTTTAAAAAAGAATCTTCCCAATACCAAGCTTCAAATGTTATTACGGGGACAAAACATATTGGGTTATAAGCATTATTCCGATGATGTAGTTACAGAATTCGTAAAAAGAGCAGTCGTTAATGGAATAGATATTATTCGTATTTTTGATGCTTTGAACGATATCCGTAATATGGAAACTGCTTTTAAAGTAGCAAAATCAGAAGGTGTCCATATTCAGGGCACTGTCTGTTTTACTATAAGTCCGTTTCATAACAATGAGGTATTTGTGAAGAAGGCACAGGAGATGGAGCAAATGGGAGCAGATTCGATCTGTATAAAAGACATGGCTGGCTTAATTTCTCCTTATGAAGCATATAATTTAACCAAAGATATTAAAGAAGTTATTTCTATACCTCTTCAACTACATTGTCATTTTACCAGCGGAATGGGGATGATGGCTTATTTAAAAGCTACAGAAGCTGGGGTAGATGTAGTAGACACAGCAATATCATCATTGGCTCTTCAAACTTCTCAGCCTGCTGTAGAACCTTTAGTAGAAACTTTAAAGGGAACACCTTATGATACCGGGTTAGATTTAAAATTGGCTTATGAAATTGCTTCTTATTTTAAAAAGGTTAGAGAAAATCATAAAGATATGGAATCCAATGTTCAGGATATTGATACCCGGGTGCTAACTTATCAAATTTCTGGAGGGATGCTTTCTAATTTAGCTGTTCAGTTAAAACAACAAAAAGCGGAAGATAAATATGAAGAAGTGTTAAAAGAAATTCCACGAGTTCGAAAAGAATTAGGTTATCCTCCTTTGGTTACTCCCACCAGTCAGATAGTGGGAACCCAGGCGACTTTAAATATTATTTTAAAAGAACGGTATAAGATGATCCCAGAAGAAGTTCGTAAATATCTTAAGGGATTTTATGGTCGACCACCAGCTTTTATTGACCTAAAAGTTATTGAAAAAGTAAAAATTAAAAAAAGTGAAATAATTAAATGTCGACCGGCTGATCTATTAGAGCCTGCTATTGAAAAAGCTAAAAAGGAAGCATCTTATTTAGCTGAAAACATTGAAGACATTCTATCTTATATTTTATTCCCTGAAGTTGCCAGAGATTTTCTAAAGAAAAAAATTGCAAAAAAACATAGTTTGAGCATGGAGATATTAAACGGTAATAATAAATATGATGAAGAAGGATATGGAGTGTGAATTTAGTATCTCGTATCTCGTGAATCGTATCTCGTATTTTAGCGGATAGCGTTTAGCATGTAGCGTATAGGATATAGCGCAAAGCACAAAACTATAACTTAAAATTTAAAATTAAAGAAAAAGTTTTGAATTTTGAATTATGGTTTTTAGTTTTTTGTTTAAAGTTTTTACTTATATTTCGAAATATGTTAAAATATTTTCAGTTTATTAGATGTTAAATGAAGGAAAAGGAAGCATTATTGTGCTTAAAAAATCTTATTCGATTTTAATTTTTTTTATTATTGTCGCTTTAGTAATTGCCGGAATTATAACTTATAATCGTTCTAAATTAGAGAGTAATTTTAAACAAGTAGAATTAGTTATGAGCCTGAATGAATTAAGAGAATTGTCCTACCAGGAAGGTTATGATGAAATTGAATTGCTGGCTAAAATAAAAAACTACGGCATTAATTCAATAGCTATTCACGAAGATACTTTGGAAAATCTCGTTTTTTCTGGAAAGATACTCCATTTTTCTGATAAAGAACTTAGTAAATTAAATTTCTTCTTAAAATCGATTGATCCCTTTAGAAAATTTCAACCTTCACCAGGGGAAGCCTATATTATATTCAATGATAAAAATGATTATCTTCGTATAAAGGAAAATTTACAAAGACAATTAGGCGAAGATTTAGTAAGAGATCTTGGTTTTCTTCCTTATATAGGTTTAAAAGTGAAAGGGAGTGAAGAAAAACTTGTTGATTTAGGTTTAGGATTTTCAGAAGAGGATATTGAGTTAGTAAGAAATTTAGGCTTTCAGGCCATTTTACGTTTTAAAAACTTCCCTCAAATAAATAAGGAAGATATAGAGTTCAAGTTTAAAGAAAGTGATAAAGCCGGAAAGATTTCGGGAATAATTTTTGAGGGAGAAACGGTTTTAGGTTATCCTTCAAAAGAAAACTTAATTTATACCGCAGAACTTCTAAAAATAAAAGGATATCCCTTCGGAATTATAGAATTTGCTGGTCAAAAAGGGATTGAAACAGTCGCTCATCAAGCAAGTGAATTAGCAGTTAGAGTCCATAGTATTACCAAAGAAGAAATGGAAATTATTTCCAAACAGAAAGCTATAGAAAGGTGGATTAGGGCAGCTAAAGAAAGAAAGGTGAGAATCTTTTATATCAAGCCTTTTATGAAGTCTAACTATAATCTTATCGAGGATAATATATCTTATATTAGAACTATAAAAGAAGAGTTGGAAGTGAGCGGTTTTAACACAGGAAGGGCCAGCATTCTTTCTACTACCTACCAAGAACCAAAAATATTTATTCTTTTATTAATCCTGGGGGTTATTTCTGGAGGATTAATCCTATTAAAAGATGTTTTCGATATAAAAAGATATCAAGAATATTCTCTGTTATTTTTAGGAATCTTATTTTCTTTAGTCCTGTTTTTTTTAAACCAGGAAATCTTTTTAATAAAGCTGATGGCTTTACTGACAGCCCTAATATTTCCCACTTTGGCTATCATTAATAACGAAAGGTATTTTTTAAGAAACAATAATTCCAAATTAAAAGACGTCCAAGATTTTTCTAAAAATAATCCCAGTTTTATTCAGATGATAAAAGAAGTTTTATCCGGATTTTTCAGGATAATTTTAATTACTTTATCCGGTGCTCTGTTAATAGCAGCTTTATTAAGCAATAATAAATTTATGTTGGGAATAGAACAATTTAGCGGAATAAAGATTTCTTATCTGGTCCCACTTCTTTTGGTCCTGGCAATAATGTGGTTAAAGGTGAATAAGGGAAAATTAATGATTTTGGAAAATATCAAGAAGCCCATCCTGATTGAACATGTAATTATAATGGTTTTCTTTGCGCTATTTTTAGTAATTTATATTTCTCGTTCAGGAAATTTTTCCTTTCTCCCCGTTTTAAGCATTGAGGAGAAGATAAGAATCTTCTTGGAAAAGACTTTAATTGCTCGACCCCGAAATAAAGAGTTTTTAATCGGTTATCCCGCTCTATTATTGGCGATGAGTATGAATTACTTAAAAATAAAAGAATTCAAGATTCCGATAATTATTATCGGGACTATTGGCCCGGTTACTTTAATTAATACCTTCTGTCATATTCACACTCCCTTTTTATTTTCAATTTTACGCACCTTTAATGGAGCATGGGTAGGCTTGGCACTGGGATTAATAATAATTGTTGTATTTTATTATCTGGTAAAAATATTTAGGGAAACAATTAATTATGAAAAAGTCTAAAACCATGGTAAAGATAATGATTTCCGGTTATTATGGTTTTAATAATACCGGAGATGAAGCTATTCTTAAATCTATGGTTAGAGCCTTTAAGGAAAAGATACCTCAGATAAAGATAGCAGTTCTTTCCCATAGTCCCTTGCAGACCTCTCAAACTTATCAGGTAAAAGCCATAAACCGGCTACACCTAATTAGCATTATATGTTGTTTGCGAAATATTAATCTTTTTATTAGCGGGGGTGGGGGATTACTCCAAGATTCAACCGGAAAAGGCTGGAGCATATTATATTACCTGGGTTTAATATTGGTAGCAAAAATAGTCAAAGTGCCGATTATGATTTATGCCCAGGGTATTGGTCCGGTAAATAAGCAGATTAACAAAAAATTAGTAAAGTGGATTTTAAATAAGGTTAATTTAATTACCGTAAGGGATAACTCCTCTAAAGAGTTATTAGAAAATTTAGGAGTGGTGAACCCATCAATATATGTGAATTCTGATCCCGTCTTTTTGTTGAAGAAAAAAAATATTAACCATACTATAGATAATTATCCTTATGTTCAGGAATTGATTAATTCAGATGATCGTTCCTTAATTGGGGTTTCGGTTAGAGAATATAAAAGCAATGGATCAGATTCAAAAAGAATATTTGCCCAAGTAGCTGATTATTTAATTGAAAATTATAAGGCAAAAATTATTTTTCTTCCCTTTAAATTTGATGAAGATGT
Source organism: Atribacterota bacterium (assembly GCA_030599445.1). Classification (GTDB taxonomy): domain Bacteria; phylum Atribacterota; class Phoenicimicrobiia; order Phoenicimicrobiales; family Phoenicimicrobiaceae; genus Sediminicultor. The sequence goes on from JAUVOA010000029.1 coordinate 7,021, forward strand.
GCATATTAGTGAAGAAATATTATCTTTAATGAAGAATAAGGCTGAGGTATTAAAAATAAAACTTGAGCCTGAAGAATTACTTTCTGTTCTATCCCGATTATCTTTGGTGATTGGGGTGAGGCTTCATTCAATTATATTTTCCAGCATGGCTAATATTCCTTTTATAGCTTTTAACTATGATCCTAAAGTGAAATATTTTGTAGAAGATTTGGGATTAGCTGAATTGCTGTTAGAAATAGATGAAGATATCTCTTTAAAAAATATTCAAGAAAAGATAGAATATATTAGAGAAAATAATGATAAAATAAAAAATATCTTACTCAAAAAAGTAAATAATTTAGAAGAAAAAGCTCTTGCTAATAATGAATTAGTTTTTAGGTTTTTAAACCCATAACCATTGAGGTTACTATTTAATATGATTAGAATGTTTCACGTACATAAAAATTATCCCAATAAAATTCAGGCCTTACGGGATATCAATATCCATATAAAAAAAGGTGAATTTGTTTTTTTGATAGGTCCTACCGGGGCAGGGAAGAGCACTTTTTTAAAATTGGTTTATCGAGGGATTGTTCCTACCAAGGGGCAGGTAATTGTCGATGGGATAAACATAGCTCGACTTAAACCCGGTTATATACCTTATCTAAGACGTAATATAGGTATTGTCTTTCAAGATTTTAAATTACTGTATGATAGAACGGTATATGAAAATATTTCCTTTGGTTTAAAAGCGATTGGAGCAACTAATTTTGAGATAAGACAGCAAGTTAAGAAGGTCCTTAATTTAGTGGGGTTGGAACATAAAAAGAAAACAAAACCACATTTATTATCTGGAGGAGAACAGCAAAAATTATGTATTGCTCGGGCCATTGCTAACGAACCATTAATATTACTTACCGATGAACCAACTGGAAATTTAGACCCTTCCACTTCCTGGGAGATTATGAAACTTCTATTTCATATAAACATACGGGGAACTACTATTATAATGGCTTCGCATGATAAACTTATGATAGATAAAGCTAAGAAGCGAGTAGTGAGATTGGAGCGAGGACGAATAATAGAAGATACGCAAAGAGGGATATATTAAGATGATTTTTGAGAATATGGGATTTTATTTTAGAGAGGCTTTGCTCAGTTTTAGAAGAAGTGCTTTAATGAGTATGGCAACAATATTAAGCATCACTACTATTTTAATTATTGTTGGAGTGTTTCTATTAATTTCTATAAATTCCAGTCTTTTTCTAAAAAATTTAGAATCCCAATTGGAGATTGTAATTTATTTAGAGGATAATATTTCCAAGGCAGAGCTAAACAATTTAAAAGACAACATTACTTCAATAGGTGGGATAAAAGAGGTAAAATTTGTATCTAAAGAGGAAGCCTATCAGCGTTTATTAAAAAATTTAGGAGAGCAGAAAGATATACTCAGCGCTATTGAAGTAAACCCGCTTCCTGCTTCTTTTGAGATACAGGTAAAAGACCCTAAGTTAATTGAGCAAATCGCTAATCAGATAGCTGAATTTAAAAAAGTGGAAGAAGTCGAGTATGGCCAGGAAATAGCAGAAAAATTGTTAAATTTTACTTATATATTTAGAAGAGCCGGAATGTTAGTATTAGCCCTCCTGGTTTTTGCTTCTATTTTAATTATATCGAATATAATAAAAATCACTGTGTATGCCAGAAGAAATGAAATTGAAATAATGAGCTTAGCAGGAGCTACTTCCTGGTTTATTAAATGGCCTTTTATAATTGAGGGCTTTTTGCAGGGTTTTATCTCTGCCATTCTTTCCATAATAATTTTATATAATCTTTATTTTTTTGCCACAAATAAAGTGCATCAAGTCATTCCTTTTTTACCATTAGTGGTGGACAATATGGATTTATTGCCTATAGGTATAGCAATTGTATTATTAGGTAGTTTTGTAGGAATTTTAGGAAGTATGTTTTCGGTAGGAAAATACTTAGATGTATAGAAAGAGATTAGTTTTAAAAAACAAGAAAATATTTTCTACTGTAATATTGATTTTAACCTTCATCTTATTTGTTGTTTTATTTAGCTATGGTGATAACAGTGGAAACTCCAGTCAAAAGATAAACGAGGAAAAACAGAGATTAAAAAAGATAGAGCAACAGATTAAAAGTGTTAAAGAGGAAATTGATAATTTACAAAAGAAAGAAAGCGGCTATTTAGAAACACTTCATAAAATTGAAAAACTTTTACAGGATACAGAGAAAGAATTGCAAACTATCGAAAAAGATTTAGAGCTTGCTCAAAAAGAGATAAAACAAGGCGAAGATGAGCTTATTCGTGAAAAACACATACTAAAAGAAAGGACTATAGTATTAGAAAGTAGATTAAGGGAGATATATAAGCGCCGCCTAACCGGCTATCTGGAAATTTTATTTAATAGTGAAAGCTTTTCTGATTTTCTTACCCGTTTCAGATATATAAAAAATATTTTGTCTTTAGATGCCGAAATGATTAATGATATTCGCCAGCAGATGAAAAAGATAGAGAATAATAAAATTAACCTGGAGAACAGGGAAGAGATATTGAGTTTGTTAAAAAAAGAGGTAGAGAAAGAGAAAGAAAATATTGAATTTTCTATTAAAGCCAAAAAGTCCATAATTAATAAGATAGACTCTCAAAAAGAAGCACATCTAAAGTCTTTAAAAGAGTTAGAGCAATCTTCTCAAGAAATAGAGAACATAATAGAAAGAATTTTTAAGCAGCAGGAAGAGGATTCTAAAAAAGCTTCACAGAAAGAAGTTCCAGCGATTACTCTAAAACCCAAAAAGGGAATTTTAGCCCTACCTATTCAGGGCAAATTAATTTCTGAGTATGGAAGACAAAAAAATACTGATTTTAATACTTATACCTTTAATTCTGGAATAGATATTAGTGCTCCACTTGGGCAGGTAGTCCGTTCAGCCGGTTCGGGAGAGATAATTTATACTGGAAGCATAAAGGGATATGGGCAGATAATAATTATTGATCATGGAGGAAGGGTTACTACTCTATATGCCCACCTTTCTAAAATTTTAATAGATATTGGGAATAAAGTAAAAAAGGGGCAACCCATAGGTCAGGTGGGCGATAGTGGTGGCGTTTCTTCTACCAGGCTGCATTTTGAGGTTAGAGTAGAAGGTAAACCTACAGACCCTATGAACTGGCTATAGATATAAACATTCTAAAAATTTGGTGGTGAAAAATTTGATAAATATAAGAAGAAAGAGAATAATTACTTTAATTTCGATTTTTGTATTGGTTTCTATAATAAGTGGATTTCTGTTTTATAATGTTAGGGCAAATGGCAAGACTAATGAAGAGATGTTATTTGACAACTTAGAGCCTTTCTTTGAAGCTTTAAATTTGGTAAGGTTTGAATACGTAAA
>JAUVOA010000302.1 GCA_030599445.1 Atribacterota bacterium
AGGGAAGTTTAAGGAATACTCATCTTTTTTTTCTTCAACCTCTTTTAAAGAATAATTCTCGCCCGCAGTAAATTTAATAACCAACATCTCCAATAAAATCCAGGGGTGGCGAGTATACCTCATCTTTCTTTCTGCTTCAGCCAGATAATCAACAATATTAAATAATTTTTCCAATTTAATTGTTTTAGATTGTTTTAACAAACGTTCTCTATCTTCGGTAAATATACCTTGAAGATTCAGTATTTCTTTTTGGCAAACTTTCGCTAAAGATAAATTATGAACATACTCCATCAAGTTTTTTATAAATTGGGAGGCGTCTCCTCCTAAATCAGATGTTCGATTAATTATCTCTATCCCCTTAAGCGTGTCATCTTCTATTATTGTCTCTATAAACTCAAAAAAAACCTCTTCCTCAATTATTCCTAAAACCTCTCTGACACTTTGAAAAGTTATCTCTTTGCCACAATAAGCAATTATCTGATCTAAAGTACTTTCAGCATCACGCATAGAACCCGTCGAACTTCGGGCTATCATATTTAAAGTCTTATCATTTATATTTAATTCTTCATCTTTAGCAATCATTTTTAACTTAGCCACAATATCCGCTAAAGATATCCTTCTAAAATTAAACCACTGACATCGAGATAAAATAGTACTGGGAATTTTATGAGGATTGGTAGTAGCAAATATAAAAATTACATGGGAAGGTGGCTCTTCCAAAGTTTTTAATAAGGCATTAAAGGCTTCTGTAGTTAACATATGCACTTCATCAATAATATATACCTTATATTTTCCCTCTGCAGGAGCAAATTTGACTTTATTTCTTAGATCTCTAATGTCATCAATTCCCCGATTAGAGGCACCATCTATTTCTGTTACATCCATAGAATAACCATCGGTGATTCTAATACATCTCTCACATTTATTGCAGGGATGAGGAGTCGGCCCTTTTTCGCAATTTAATGATTTAGCTAAAATACGAGCAGTGGTCGTCTTTCCCACTCCTCTTGGACCAGAAAAAATATAAGCATGGGAAATTCTATTTAAAGAAATAGCATTAATTAAGGTTTGGGTAATATGTTTCTGTCCAATTATATCCTCGAAAGTTTGTGGTCTCCATTTGCGATAAAGTGATTGGTATTCCATAAATACTCCCTTCAATCTAATCTAAATTCAGGTAAAAATTCCCTTAAAATTATCAATTTTTGCTTTATTTACAACTTGTAATTTTAATGATCGTGCACCTACCTCCGATTCACCCTTCCAAGCGATACTAAGACAGTTTGCTCCAATCAGGTTTACCTGCGGCACCCAAAGAGATTTGCTTACCGCTGCTTCCTTCCAGATCTGACGGAGTTCACAATTCTTTGCTGCACAGGGCCCAATCTTCATCACCACTTACCTTAGCCGGCCTTAAAAAGATAAAACCTCGGGCAGGAATTCAACCCTGCTGTAGCGGATTGCAGGTTACAGGGCACCGCTATCTCCCCGTCTAGCACGATCACCTATCTTAACCTAAAATATTTACTTAAGAAAATTATTTTAAAACTGGCGGAGAGGGCGGGATTCGAACCCGCGAGACAGCTTATGGCCGCCCAATCGCTCTCCAAGCGAACCCGTTATGACCACTTCGGTACCTCTCCCTTATCTTTATCTGCCTAATAGATAATAACTCTAATTGTCTTGGCTGTCAAAATATTTTTCTGTTAAATCTTCCCTGCTGCCCCAATAAATTTTATCTCTAACTTCTATAAGCTTAAAAACATTGACTTTTGGCGGAGAGGGCGGGATTCGAACCCGCGAGACAGGGACTACCCGCCTACTCGATTTCGAATCGAGCGCTTTCAGCCGGGCTCAGCCACCTCTCCTTCTTAACTACTTAGTTAGCTAGTTAGTTGGTTAATTAGTTTAGTATTAATTTTTCAATATTCTCATTCCTCAACTAGTTAACCATGTAACCAAGTAACTAACTAAAGTTTGAAATTACCGTCTTTCTTGAAAGAATTTTTGTAAAATTAAACTACACTCCTTTTTTAATACTCCGCTTACTACTTCCATTTGATGATTAAATCTCTTGTCTTGTACGATGTTTATGATACTACCTGCTGCTCCGGCTTTAGGGTCGGGAGTCCCAAATATTAATCTATTAATTCTAGCCTGAAGCATGGCATAGGCACACATCGGACAAGGTTCCAAGGTAACATAAAGGTCAATATCCTCTAAATACCAGCTTCCTAAGTATTTAGCAGCTTGTTGGATTGCTAATATTTCAGCATGAGCAGTAGGATCCTGTAACTCTTCTTTCTGGTTATGGGCCCGGCCTATTATCTTGTTTTGATATACAACTACCGCTCCTACCGGTACTTCCTGACGGGAATAAGCGATTTCCGCCTCTTTCAGGGCTTCTTGCATCAAGCTAATATCTTTATCATTATTTTTTGGCATATTTTTTATGAAGACTTTCCGGAAGTATTGATATTGGTGCGCCCGGAGGGACTCGAACCCCCAGTCTACTGATCCGTAGTCAGTTGCTTTATCCAATTGAGCCACGGGCGCACTTATAAAATAAAAGTTCCCTATTGATTTTATTATAATTTAAATTCTTAGTCAAATAAATTAGTCGTTAGTGAATAGTGAATAGTCGTTAGTATTCAGTTAGCTAGTTAACTAGTTTGTTGGTTAATAAGTTTAATGTTAATTCTTCAATATACTAATTCCTCAACTAACTAACCAGGTAACCAACTAACCAGCTAATTAAATGTATACGAG
>JAUVOA010000222.1 GCA_030599445.1 Atribacterota bacterium
AAATTAAAGAAAGTTTGTTTGGGCATCTTTTATTTCCTCCCTTATATGACTGATTAGTCACATTATATATTTTTAAGAAAAAATTGTCAACCCTCACAGATATAGTATCGAGTATATAGTATCGAGTATATAGTATCGAGTATATAGTCAAGAAATGGAAAGAAAAGAAATAAAAGGAAAGCAGAAAAAAGACGTAAGTATTTCCTTTTTATCAAATTATCCCAGTAAGGTTTACATTAACAAATTCGTATCTCGTACTTTAGCGTAGAGCGTAGAGCGTGTAGCGTGTAGGGGCTCGATTCATCGAGCCCGCTAAAAAAACACCAAATAATACGGGTCGGATAAATCCGACCCCTACTTCTCAAACTAAAAGTCTAAGCAGGGAAGAAACAATGAGTAATGTGTGTGTCAAGTGATGGAAAAATGGTTAGTTGGTTACCCGGTTAGTTAGCTAAAAATTAATATAGATGAATTATTCAAGCAACAGGTGAAATAGATAATTAATATGTAGTCGAGAAGGAATAAGGAGTAGGATTTTAAAGATCAGATTTATGCCTATAAAGTAAATAAAATCAGAAAGAAATAGTGGTAATTAAAAGGTAAAAGATATTTTTTAAAAAAAATTTAAAAAAATTTAAAAAAAAGCTTGACATCTCCTAAAAGATATATTATATTGTGACTGATAAGTCATATGACTATTCAGTCACAATATACTTAACTTAAGGAGGAAAAAATGAGTAAATCAAACAGGTTTAAAGTTATACGCCGGACAGGTATTTTAATTAGAGATGTCTTTGAATATTTACTTACCGAACCCATAGATGAGAGAAAGGAGGAATATTATAGGAAAGTACAAACTAAATATTATTATCTGGATATATAGTATTTGAAATTTTGATAGATAGAGCAATTTTGTTTTAAGTTATTTAACTTGTTAAAATAGAGTTTAAAAATAAAGGAGGAGATTTAAATGAAAAATTCAAGAAAAAATTTTATTAAAGGACACCTAAAAGAAATTACTATTTTGATCAGCACACTATTTCTTATATTGGCTTTAAGTATGGTAAGTTTTTCGCAAACTCTGGAAGAAAAAGTAGATGAGTATATTGATCCTCTCATCCAAATGGATAAATTTAGCGGGTCAATTTTAATTGCTCAAAAAGGAGAAATCTTATTCAGTAAAGGTTACGGGATGGCTAATTATGAACATAATGTTCCCAATACCTCTCACACCAAATTTCGTATGGGTTCCCTTACCAAACAGTTTACTGCTATGGCTATAATGCAGTTACAGGAAAAAGGATTGCTTGATGTTGAAGGCCCCATAATCAAATATTTTCCTGATTATCCCGAAGCCGGTAAAATAATTACTATTCATCATCTGTTAACTCATACCTCAGGGATTCCTAGTTTTACTGGATTTCCGGATTTTCAAAAAACTTCGATGATGCCTTCTTCCCTGGAGGAAACCATAGCCAGATTTAAAGATAAGGCTTTAGAATTTGCCCCGGGAGAAAAATATAATTACAGTAATTCGGGATATATTCTATTAGGGGCTATTATCGAGAAGGTCTCCGGTCAATCTTATGAAGTGTTTTTAAAAGAAAATATTTTTCAGCCACTTAAGATGATGAACACCGGGTATGATCACCATAGTACTATACTCAAAGACCGGGCTGCCGGATATTGTTTAAGTAACGAAGGATTAATTAATGCCGCATATACTGATATGTCCATCCCTCACGGGGCAGGGGCTTTATATACCACAGCTGAGGATTTATATCTCTGGGATAGAGCCTTGTATACTGAAAAATTGGTGAAGAAAAGTTCATTGGATAAGATATTCACTCCTTTTATGGAAAATTCTGGATATGGTTGGAGGATAGGAGATAGTTTTAACCGTAAGATTGTTGCCCATTCGGGGGGAATTAATGGTTTTACCACCCGTATCGCCAGATATCTTGATGATGAGGTTTGTGTCATTGTATTAATTAACATAGAGGGAATAGGGGTAGGTGGTATCGCTAGAGATTTAGCTGCCATAGTATTTCGGAGAAAAATATGAGATTCTCCAGGTGCATTTACCAATAGAAATAGATACCAAGATATATGATTCTTATATTGGGGAATATGAGCTTGCGCCAGATTTTATTGTAACGATTACCAGAGAAGATAATCGTATTTTTACCCAGGCTACCGGACAGAACAAATTTGAAATTTATCCCGAATCTAAAACGAAATTTTTCCTGAAAGCGTTTGATGCGCAGGTTACTTTCGTTAAGAATGAGCAGGGCAAAGTAACTGAATTGATCATGCACCAGGGAGGGAGAGAATTCTCTGCCAAAAAGATTAAATAAAAATAGTTTAAAGAGGATAGCGCGACCTCTTTAAAAAAACGTTTGACAGATTTTTTCATTAAAGGAGGAAGATGAAATGGTTTTTAAGAAAGTTATTAAATTTGGAGTTGTTAGCTTAACATGTTTTATGTTATCTATTATGGGTAGAGGAAATAGCTAAGGTTAATCGTCCTCAAGAACCAAAAAAACCTTACTCTTATAAAGAAGAAGAAGTTACATATGAAAATAAGGATGCAGGAATTACCAAATCTTAATCATCTGTTCCAAACTACTCAAACCGGAGCACCTTCGGAATATAGTCAGATAGAAGAGACTATTGCACCGGAAGCATTAGATTTAGTGGGGAAATGGATTTTAGATAGGACCGGGGAAAGGTAAATAGAAATTGAAAATTTTCGCAATCTCTTATATGATTATACCGATTAATAAAAAATTGTAAGGTGGTTATTATGAAAGATAAAATCATTGAAGTAGATAAAATATCTAAATATTTTGGTGAAATTAAAGCTGTAGACCAGATAGATTTTTACGTGAAAGAAGGGGAAATTTTAGGATTTCTCGGACCTAATGGTTCAGGAAAAACAACTACAGTAAGATTGTTAAATGGAGTTCTCTTTCCCGAAAAAGGCAATATAAAAGTTAAAGGCTTAAGTACAATAAATGATGGTAATAAAATTAGAAAAATTACCGGAGTGCTTACTGAATCAGCTGCCTTATATGAAAGTATGTCTGCTCGGGAAAATTTAGAATTCTTTGCTCATTTATATAATATAAATCCTCGTGAGATACCCAAACGTATTGATTCATTACTGGAGGAATTTGGACTTAGTAAAAGACAAAGGAATAAAGTAGCAGAATTTAGTACCGGAATGAAAAAAAAGTTAAGTATCGCCAGAGCTCTGATAGACGACCCGGAAATATTGTTTCTGGATGAACCTACCACCAGTTTAGACCCGGAAGCTGTCCGGGATCTAATTAGTTATATTAAAGAATTAAACCGGGAAAGAAAACTCACTATATTTGTCTGTACTCATAACCTTGCCCAAGCAGAGGATTTTTGCAAACGTTTTATATTTTTGGATAAAGGAAGGATAATTGAAGAAGGCACTTTCGGGGAAATCGAGAACAAATACATTACCTCGGTAGAAATGGAAATTGTTTATCA
>JAUVOA010000028.1 GCA_030599445.1 Atribacterota bacterium
GGATGCGGTAGAAAAGGTCTTAAGCGAAGGGAAAGTAAGATCCCGTGATTTAGGAGGAAATTCTTCTACTATTGAAGTAGGTGATGAGGTGGTTAAAAAATTAACACTTTCCCTTTAACTGCTTTTTAGTAACTGCTAAAGCGGTTTTTATATAACACAGATGTATGTTAGTGTAAAATTTAGTGGGGTAGTTAGATAAAGATAAAGAATGGTAATTTTTTTATTCTAAATTCTGACTTATGAAGGGCAGACACAAGGTCTGACCCTACCATTAATAACTATTTCCCTATATGCTGCACGATATTTTTCACGAGATACGATTCACAAGATACGAGATACGAATTAATAGTGCTTGACATCCATGTTATAATTGTTAAAAACAATAAATAATTAAAAGCAAAGCGTGGGAGAAGTAGCAGATTACAAAATTTTACAGAGAGTCGTTTATGGTGAGAATCGGCAAAGATTTTAAAGGATTTGTGAAATGGACCCACAAGCTTCAGGCTGAAAGGATATAAATAGTCCGAGTAAGTTTTGACGGACTTTTCCACCGTGAAGAGGAAAAGTGTATCGGTGTATAATTAATTTATATTGCCCGTACTCTTAAAGAGTAGGATTTTCATATTTTTTAAAGTGAAAATCCTATTAGAGTGGCACCACGGAATTAACCTTTCGTCTCTTGGAGATGAAAGGTTTTTTGTTTATATACCCGTACACTTTATCAAGAGGGGTCTAATAGATAATAATTTTAATATTAAATTATATTAATTTGTTAGGCTCAAGCAGGGTGGTACCGCGGAACTTAACCTTTCGCCCCTAACATTGCGACAATGTTAACAGGGGCGAAAGGTTTTTTTATTATAAGGTATTTATAAATTCTAAGAGGAGGTGGCTAAGACAAAATGAAAGATAAAATATATTATCCGGACAAAGAGGAATTTATACAATTGGCCAGTAGAGCGAATATGCTTACAGTATATCGGAAAATTCTTATCGATACAGAAACACCAATTAGTATTTTTCAGAAAATGAAGAGTAATAAATTTAGTTATTTGCTGGAGAGTGCAGAGGGAGATGGAAAGTTATCCCGTTATTCCTTTATCGGTATTAATCCTTTTTTAGTTTTTCAGAACGAAGGTTTCAAGATTGAGATAATAAAAGAAGATAAGAAAATAGTTCTTTATGAAAATCCTTTACTTTATTTACGTAAATTATTTGATAATTTTAAAATAATTCCCATAGAGGGATTACCACGTTTTTTTGGAGGTGGAGTTGGCTACTTTGGTTATGATGTAGTCAGGTTTATAGAGAAACTGCCTGAGAAAAAAATTATTGACTCCGAAATGCCGGATTGTATTTTAATTTTTACCAGGACAACATTAGTCATTGATCATTTAACTCATCAGTTGTGGATAATTATAAATAATCCATTAGATGGGCTTTCTAAAGAGGTGGCTTATAATAAGGCGGTGAAAAAGATTGAAAGAATTATAGCTCAGATTAAAAAACCATTACCTTTGGAAGAATTGAAAAAGAAGGGTGGAAAAAATAACAGAGGAGACAATAATATATTAAAAAGCAATGTTACGCGAGAAGAATTTATTGAAAAAGTGAAAAGGGCTAAGGAATATATTTTAGCGGGAGATATTTTCCAGGTAGTGTTATCACAATGTCTTACCAAAAAAACAGGGCTTCATCCATTTGAAGTTTATCGTTCTTTGCGGAGTTTGAATCCTTCTCCTTATATGTATTATTTGAATTTTGGTGAAATACAGATAGTCGGAGCATCTCCAGAGCCACTGGTTCGTTTGACTGAGGAATTAGCAGAAGTTAAACCTATTGCTGGGACACGCCCAAGGGGGAAGACCGAAATGGAAGATATAGAATTAGAAAAAGAGATGTTAAAAGACGAAAAAGAACGGGCAGAGCATACTATGTTGGTAGATTTAGCTCGAAATGATTTAGGTAGAGTTTGTTGTCCTGGAACGGTGAAAGTGAGTACTTTTATGAAGGTAGAAAAATTTTCTCATGTAATGCATTTAGTTTCAGAAGTGGAAGGTAAAATTCAACCAGAGAAGGACGCTTTTGATGTGTTAGAGGCTTGTTTTCCGGCGGGAACAGTTTCAGGGGCACCAAAAGTTCGGGCAATGGAGATTATTGATGAGTTAGAACCTAATTGCAGGGGGCCTTACGCAGGAGCTGTTGGGTATATCAGTTTTAATCAGAATATGGATACTTGTATTACTATTCGCACCATTATATTTAAGGGGAATCAAGCTTATATTCAGGCAGGAGCTGGCATTGTAGCAGATTCAATTCCAGAAATGGAGTATAAAGAAACTTTAAACAAATCTATGGCCTCGCTTAAGGCTATAGAATTGGCAGAGAATTTTTAAAATGTGACATTTAGTGCCAGGCACTAAATGTCACATTGGCAAAGGAGGGAGTAAGAATGATATTAGTAATTGATAATTATGATTCTTTTACTTATAACTTAGTTCAATATTTAGGTGAGTTAGGTATGGAAACTGAAGTGTATAGAAATGATGAGATAACCCTAAAGGAAATTGCAAAAAAATCCTTGATTGGAATAGTAATTTCTCCAGGCCCCTGTACTCCTAAGGAAGCTGGAATTTCGGTAGAAGCAGTTCAAGAACTGGGGAATAAAGTTCCTATTTTGGGAGTTTGTTTGGGGCACCAATCTATTGGAGTAGCCTATGGAGGCAGAGTAGTGCCGGCAAAGAAGTTAATGCATGGCAAGACCTCCCCTATTTATCATAACCAAAAGGATCTATATTTAGGAATAAATAATCCATTTATAGCTGGGCGTTATCATTCTTTGGTTTTAGATCCACTTTCCTTGACTCCCTGTCTTGAAATTACTGCTCGTACAGAAGATGGCACGATTATGGGAATCCGCCATAAGGAATATCCTGTAGAAGGTGTACAATTTCATCCTGAATCCATTTTAACCTCATCAGGGAAGAATATTTTAAAAAATTTTATAACTATCGCTGAAAAATTTAAAAGATAATATTTTCAGAAAGTAAGGAGAGAAGACAATGAATAAAGAGATATTAAATAAGATAGTGACCGGAGAAAGCTTAAATGAAGAAGAAGCTTATGAAACAATGAATGAAATTATGCTGGGAATAACTACCCCAGCCCAAATTGCTAGTTTCTTAACAGCTTTGCGAGTGAAAGGAGAGACAGTAGAGGAGATTACCGGATGTGCCCGAGCAATGAGGGAAAATGCTGTCTCTTTAAAAGAAACTTATCCTTTGGCAGTAGATACTTGTGGTACTGGTGGGGATACTAAAGGGACATTTAATATTTCTACAGTTGCTGCTTTTGTAGTAGCTGGAACAGGGATAATGGTGGCAAAACATGGTAATAGAGGAGTATCTAGTAAAAGTGGAAGCGCTGATGTTCTGGAGGCACTGGGGATAAATATTAATTTAACTCCTTCTCAAGTTGAAGAGTGTTTGCAAAAACTTGGAATTGCTTTTTTCTTTGCGCCTGTCTTTCATCCGGCAATGAAGCATGCAATAGGGCCTCGAAGGGAAATAGGTTTTCGCACCATATTTAATCTGCTTGGTCCTCTTACAAATCCAGCGGGGGTGAAACAGCAGATATTAGGAGTTTATGATCCCGATATTACTGAATTGATCGCTGGCGTGTTAAAGAGACTTGGCGCTCAAAATGCGATGGTAGTATGTGGAGAAGGTGGAATAGATGAAATATCTATTACTGGTTTTACAAAGATTACTCAAATTAAAAATAGAGAAATAACGACTTATTATATTAAACCAGAGGACTTAGGCCTTTGCAGATATGAATTAAAAGATATTAAAGGAGGAGATGCCAAAGTTAATGCCGAAATTACTTTAAATATCCTAAGAGGAAAAGATGGTGCTCAACGGCTAATAGTCATTGTTAACGCTGCAGCAGCATTAATAGTAGGGGGTATGGCTAAGGATATGAGAGATGGAATAAAAATAGCGGCAGAAACTATTGATTCAGGAGCGGCCTTAAAAAAATTAGAAGGTTTAAGAGAGTATACTAAGAGGTTGATTTGATGAATATGTTAAAAGAGATTATAAAACAAAAACATGAGGAAATAAGAAAAGATAAAAAGAATTTTCCTTTTAAATTTTTACTTCAATTGATAGATGAAGGGTTACCCCCTACTCGAGGTTTTTTTCGAAAACTGAATTCTTCTTCCACTATATCAGTGATTACAGAGCTTAAATTTGCTTCTCCCTCGAAAGGAATAATCAGCGATAAGAAAAAAAATTTAGAAAAAATTATTCAAATTTACACAGCAAATGGGGCTTCAGCTATTTCAGTTTTAACTGAAAGAAAATTTTTCAAGGGAGACCCGAATTACATTCGACAAGCAAAAAGAGTAACTAATTTACCAATTTTACGAAAAGATTTTATTTTAGATGAATATCAAATTTTTCAGTCTCGTTATTTGGGGGCAGATGCCATATTGCTTATTGCTCACCTTTTAGATGAACCGACTTTAATACGTTTTCAAAAGATAGCTTCTTCTTTAGGGATTGATTGTTTAGTGGAAGTGCATAATAAAGAAGAGCTAATAAAAGCTACAACAGCTGGGTCAAAGATTATAGGAATTAATAATCGCAATTTAACGGATTTTTCTATTGATTTATCGGTTACAACCAGGTTGAGTTATCTGGTACCTCAGGATTGTTTATTGGTTAGCGAAAGTGGGATCAAACGTCACGAAGATATAAAAAGGTTAAGTCTATGTGGAATAGATGCGATATTAGTTGGAGAGACTTTGATGACTGCTCACAACCCTGGCGATAAATTGCAAAAGCTGACAGGAGTAGAAAAAAAGAAAAGGGAAAAGCAAATATATGTTGGTTAAAATTTGTGGAATAAAAGATATAAAGAATGCCTTGGTGGCAGTGGAAAATGGGGCAGATGCTTTAGGTTTTGTTTTTGCTCCGAGTTCCCGACAGCTTACCCCAAAGAAGGCAAAAAAAATTATGGATACTATTCCTGCGGACGTGTTACGAGTGGGGGTTTTTGTGGATGCTCCAATTTCTTTAGTAAAGGAAATTGCAGAATATTGCGCCTTAACGATTCTTCAATTACATGGTAACGAAAGCGTAGATTACTGTCGACAATTTAAAAAGCCAGTAATAAAAGCAATTAGAGTAGGAGAGAGGGGAAATTTTTATCCTGCCCCGGAACTATATAAGAAAACGGTGAAGGCCTTTTTAGCAGATACATATCAACCACACAAAAGTGGAGGGACCGGGTTATCCTTTCCCTGGAGAGAGGTGGATAATATTAGAAAATATGGTCCGGTAATTTTGGCTGGAGGTCTTAACTCATACAATGTTTATCAAGCCCTTAACATTGCCAGGCCTGATGGAGTAGATGTAAGTAGTGGAGTAGAAACAGATGGTCGTAAAGATAGTAAAAAAATAAAAAGGTTTATCAAGGAAGTAAAGAGGTGGGAAAATGAGAAAGATATTACCCGATCAAAGAGGATATTTCGCTGAATTTGGTGGAAAATATGTGCCAGAGACTTTAATGCCAGCCCTATCTGAACTTGAAACTGCTTATTGGGAGGCAAGGGAAGACGAAGATTTCCAGAGGGACTTACAATATTATTTTGAGAATTATATTGGGAGGCCTTCCCCTCTCTATTATGCAAAAAGATTCACCGAAGAGTTAGGCGGGGCTAAAATTTATTTAAAAAGAGAAGATTTAAATCATACTGGTGCTCATAAAATTAATAATACTATCGGGCAAGTGCTTTTAGCTCGGAAGATGGAGAAAAAACGGATTATTGCTGAAACTGGAGCTGGCCAGCATGGTGTTGCCGTGGCTACGGTAGCAGCTTTATTTGGTTTCTCCTGTGCCGTGTATATGGGGGAAGTAGACATAAAACGACAGGCTCTTAATGTTTTTCGAATGAAGCTTTTAGGGGCAGAAGTAATTCCAGTTAGATTAGGGAGCAAAACCTTAAAAGATGCGGTGAATGAAACAATTAGAGATTGGGTGACAAATGTGAGGACTACCTATTATATTATCGGTTCAGTAGTTGGTCCTCATCCTTATCCGATGATGGTAAGGGACTTTCAGTCAATAATTGGAAAAGAGACTAAGGAACAGATTATAGCAATTGAAGGGCGTTTACCTGATTATTTGGTGGCATGTGTAGGCGGAGGGAGTAATGCTATGGGGCTATTTTATGAATTTAAAGATGACCAGGAAGTAAAAATGTTTGGAGTTGAGGCTGCGGGACAGGGCTTAATCACTCAAGAACACGCGGCTACTCTTGGTGTGGGAGATATAGGGATACTTCACGGGGCAAAGAGTTATCTTTTACAGGATGAAAATGGACAGATAAAAGAGGCTTATTCTATATCAGCTGGTCTCGATTATCCCGGTGTTGGTCCTGAACATGCTTATCTAAAGAAAACTGGTCGGGCTACCTATGTATCGGTGACTGATAATGAAGCTTTAAAAGCATTTCAATTGCTTTCTCGAACAGAGGGAATTATTCCCGCCTTAGAAAGTGCTCATGCCCTGGCTTATTTGCCAAAGTTAATCCCCAAAACCAAAAAAGAAGAGGTTGTGGTAGTCTGTCTTTCTGGTCGGGGAGATAAAGATACAGAAGTAGTTATTGATAAATTGGGGGTAGAATAATGAGAATTGAGAAAGTTTTACGTAGTTTAAGAGAAGAGGGAAAAAAGTCTCTAATTATATATATAACAGCTGGGGATCCTGATTTAAAAGTAACTGAAGAATTAGTTTATAGCATAGCTGAGGCGGGGGCTGATGTAGTAGAGTTGGGTATACCCTTTTCAGATCCTTTGGCAGATGGGCCTACTATCCAACAGGCTTCTCAGCGAGCCTTGAATGGAAAAGTGACTATTCCCAAAATATTAAGCACAATAGAAAAAATACGGAAAAAATCTTCTGTTCCGATTGCTCTAATGACTTACTATAATCCTATTTTTTATTACGGTTTGGATCGTTTTGTAGCAGGTAGCAAGGCGGTTGGCGTGGATGGTCTTATTGTTCCTGATCTGCCTTTAGAGGAGAGCAAAGAATTGCGGGGCCTTACCGAGAGGTTTGGGATAGAATTAATTCCGTTTATAACTCCTACTAGTACTCCGGAAAGAATTGATGCAATCACTAAAGTGGCTCGGGGTTTTATTTATTGTGTTTCTGTTACGGGAGTAACCGGGATAAGAGAAAACCTTTCTTTGGATGTAGCGGAGATGATAAGAAAAATTCATCCCTATACAGATATTCCGTTGGCAATAGGCTTTGGTATTAGCAATGCTAAGCAGGCTAAAGAGATGATAAAATATACTGATGCAATAATTGTGGGGAGTGCAGTGGTTAAGATAATAGAAAATTATCAAAATGATTTATCTGCTCTGTTAGGGCAAGTAAGAAGTTTTGTTAAATCTTTGAAAGAGGCAATAACGGAAGAAATATAGTATAAATATAAATGTAGTTATAATAAGGTTAAATTTTGTTAGCCAATTCTAATAAAAAATATGATTTTATTTTTTATTAATGAGGAGTAAAAGAGGTATATGAAATATAAATGCCATATTTGTTAGTAGAAAACATAAGGTATAATTTTTTTATGTAATATTGTTGACAATATACAATCGACAAGTTATAATGTAAATATAAAATGTCTAAATTTTTAAAGGAATAAAAAAAATATGGAAAAATATTTTGAAAATTTAGGAGATAGTTTATCTCTTAAAGATAAAGCATATGAAAATATAAAATTACAAATTGTTAGAGGCAATTTAAAACCCGGAGAACGTCTGCTTGAGGAAAAATTATCAAAGGTTATGAATATAAGTCGGGCTCCTATTAGAGAAGCTTTTAATAGATTGGAGAAAGAGGGATTTGTCACTATTATTCCTCGAAAGGGAGCAGCAGTCTCCAAGATTACTGCTCAAGCAATAGAAGATATCTTTGAGATTAGAGAATCTCTGGAATCCTTAGCAGTTAAAAAATCTATCGGGAAGATATCTATAGAGAAATTAGAAAAAGTAGGAAAAAATTTTAAAAAATTTATAAACAAGACTGCAGATACGGAAAATTGTATCCACTATTTAGCCTTGGACAAAATATTTCACGACCTTCTTAGTCAAAAATGCGGAAACAAAAAACTTATTGAGTTGTTAGCTAACCTTCAGGAACAAATCCATTGGTTACGGAATATCTCTCTTAAAAGAATTACTTTTGCCGGTTCGGTAAAAGAACACTTAGCTATCATAGAAGCCTTAAAAAAGGATGATGAAGAGCTAATTAATAAAGTTTTACTTCAACATTTAGAGAGAGCTAAAAGGTCTTCCCTTGAGGAAATTAATTCCTGGAGCAATACCTCTAAATAGGTTAAATTGAATAGCAGAAAATGTTTTTGTAATTTATATTTTTCTATTGTTAATTTAAAAAAGGAAAAATAACATGAAGAAGAAAAATAATTATTTTGATGTAGTAATAATCGGTGGGGGAGTAGTTGGTTGTGCTATCGCCAGGGAATTATCTAAATACAAAGTTAACGTTGCAGTTTTGGAAAAAGAAGATGATGTTGGTTGGGGAATAAGCTGCCGAAATAGCGGGGTAGTTCATGCTGGTTTTAATAATAAGCCCGGCACCTTAATGGCTCAATTTTGTGTGGAAGGGAATAAATCTTTTGCAGAACTTTGCAGACAACTTGATGTTCCTTGTAAAAAGATAGGGAAATTAGTAGTCGCCAAGAAAAAAGAAGAGATTAAAGGTTTACAAAAATTAAAGCAACAGGGTGATACAAACGGAGTAGATGATCTACAAATTATTGACCTTAATGAAGTGAAAAGATTAGAACCTAATGTATCGGGGATAGCAGCTCTTTATTCTCCCAAAACTGCCATTACCTCTCCATATCTATTAACCATTGCTCTTGCTGAAAATGCTCTTAATAACGGTGTTTTCTTTTTTCTAAATACCCAAGTAAAAAATATTGCCAGATTAAACAATTCTCATTTTAGAATTAAAACTAATAAAAGAGAATTTACTTCTTCTTATGTAATTAACAGTGCCGGGCTCTATGCTGATAAAATTGCTCGAATGGTAGGAATAAAAAAATATCACCTTTATCCCTGTCGAGGGGAATACCATATATTAGATAAAAATGTTTCCTGGCTAATAAGTCACCTGGTCTACCCTGTCCCTCAAGCCGGATCTGGAGGTTTGGGAATCCATATTACTCCTACTATTGATGGAAATATTTTGGTAGGTCCGAGTAATGAATATATTAGAAAAAAGAATGATCTTTCTACAACTTCTCAAATAATGAAAATGCTCTCTGCCGAGGTTCGTGAATTTTTACCTTTAATTTCACCCGGATATATTATCCGCAGTTATTCTGGTCTCCGAGCCAAACAAGCTCCCTCTTCTGAAGGTGGATTTTGGGATTTTGTGATAGAGGAAAGTGATACAGTCGATAACTTTATCAATCTGATCGGCATCGAATCACCGGGGTTGACTGCTGCCCAGCCGATTGCCCAAAGAGTGGTGGAAATTATCAATAAAAAAGAAAGATTAAACCTCAATTCCAGCTTCAATCCTTTCAGAAAAGGAATTCTACGATTTGAAGAACAGGACGAAGAGACCAAGAAAACCTTAATCAAGCAAGACCCGGATTACGGAGAGATAGTCTGCCGCTGTGAAAAAGTTACCAAGAAAGAAATATTAGAGGCAGCTAATAATCCTTTGGGGGCAAGAAGTCTAATCTCTATTAAATATCGCACTCGGGCTATGATGGGTAGATGTCAGGGAGGATATTGTCAGACCAGAATTATAGAAATATTGAGAGAATCTTTCAAACTCAGTCCTCAGGAAATTACTTTAAAAGGAAATAATTCTTATCTGTTAACCGGATATAGAAGTAATAAGGAAAATGAATCATGCAAGAAAGAGAAGTTATCATTATTGGAGGAGGGGCTGCTGGTTTAGCTGCAGCAGTTGCCTGCAAGCAAAAAGGAATAGAGGATATTCTGATTATCGAACGGGGAGACTACTTAGGGGGTATCTTACAACAGTGTATTCATGATGGATTCGGACTGGAAAAATTTCACACTTCCCTGGCCGGTCCGGAATATGCTCAAAGATATATTGACCAGGTAGTGGACAAAAAAATTCCCTTCCTATTAAATAGTATGGTAGTTAATTTAACTCCTCAAAAGGAAGTAATAGTAATAAATAATAAAGGATTAGCCCATTATCGAGCTAAGGTAATTATTTTAGCTATGGGCTGTCGTGAGCGAACCCGGGGAGCTATCAACATACCGGGAGCTCGACCATCCGGTATCTATACTGCCGGAGTAGCACAAGAGCTGATTAATCTGAAGGACTATATGGTAGGGGGAAAAATAGTCATCTTAGGCTCAGGAGATATCGGTCTGATTATGGCCCGTCGCCTAACCTTGGAAGGGGCAGAGGTAATAACCGTAGCAGAGAAACTCCCTTACAGCAGCGGTCTTCCCCGGAATATTAATCAGTGTCTGTATGATTTTGATATACCACTATTATTAAGTCATACTGTAATAGATATA
>JAUVOA010000067.1 GCA_030599445.1 Atribacterota bacterium
TACTTTTCTTTATCAAACATTAAAATGCCTCCTTATTATTAATTTTTTTCTCTACTATGCATTCTTAATACCTTGCTTGATTTTAATATGGATAAGTGAGTAAATTGCCTCCTTTGTCTGCCCTTAATCTTCTTGCCTCACCTACAATATTAATCTTTTTGTTATTTTTAACCTCTTCTAATAATACCTTTGAAACTTCCATTTCAATGATATTTGATGTGTTTTGAATTCTAACCATTTTTACGTTTTCGCAATTTTTATTCAATGTTTTCATAGCTACTTTAATTGCGTATTCATCATTTTTTAGAACAAGGGGTATTTTCCCTTCTAAATATCCATTAGAGGCAAGTAAATTTGTATAGAATACATTAAAGTCAATTTTTTCAAATAGCTTTTTCGTAATTAAATCGGATAAACCAATACCTGCTGCATTTCCGTGTGTTTTTTCAGTAAAGTCCAGGGGAATTATAATATGAATATTTTTTCCAATATTTTTTTCTGCGGATTTTGATCTTCCTATAATATTGGGGTCCATACCAGCTCCACTAATATCTTTTCCTATTTCATTGACAAGCAAAATATCGATTTCGGACAAAGGAAGTTTAGGCATTAATTGTTTTTCTTTCCTTAAAAGTTTTTTTTCTACCTCAAGGAAATTTTCTGGATCTATAGCCACAATTTCACTTAATTTACTGAAATTGTTTTCCAGCAAAGCAATTCCTAACACTATAGGTGCTTTTTCTAACACTTTTAATCCAACTTCTGGAATAATTTTAAAAAATGATTCTATTCCATAATTATGTATTGTAGTAGCCCCTCTGTGCTTCCCTAATCCAACCGCCACCATTTTTAACAAACCGCTTTCTATATCACCAGAAAAATCAGTATGCGGTTTAATCCTGGCCACAATAATAATCGCATCTGCTAACATAGCATTTTTATCAATGTATACAGGAATATTATTCTTGGTTTCTCCAAGTTTTATAGTTTTCATTGAAGAAATAATAGGGATATTAAGACTTTCCTTGCTAATACCGAAATCTCTTAATACTTTTTTTTGACCATCTGCTATCCCGCCTCCATGGCTACCCATGGCTGGAACAATAAAAGGTATTCCTCCAATTTTTTTTACTTCTGTTATAATTGCCGATACTACATCTGCAAGCTTATTAATATTTCTACTTCCCACTGCAATCGCTACTTTTGAACCCTCTTTTATTTTTTTATTAAATTTAGTTTTTGCTATTTGTTTTTGTACCGTTTCAAAAATATTAGTTAGGTGTATATCAGGAACATTTTGTTCAATTTGAATCATTTCAGGAAATTTAATTTTATCAATGCCTATCACTTTTACTTTAGAAATATCCATTAATCGTTCCTTTCTATTTAAATTAAAATCAAACAATTTGTAATAAAATTATGTAGTATTTCTATAATTGTATATATTTATTATCTTTTAGCAGCTTAAAAAAGGAAATTATAATTCTTTAGCCCTAATTCGTCACAAATAGCAATAATCTGGTTTTGAAGAATTTCATTTAATGGTACTCCCTTATCTTTTCTTTCTAACCATATAAGGTATTCTTTTTCTCCTGCAGTATAAATTTTATTTTGTCCTGGAACTTTTTTAGATGCGCGAATGCTACGAAGAATATTTCCAGTAATTTTCTTAAATGATTCAATATCTATAAAAGCAGAAATATTAATAGCAATAAAAAAATGACCAATATTGCGATTTTTCTCTTCGGTTGATGTTTTAAGGAATTGTCCACCCTGTAAAGCAGTTGAAAGAATTTCTACTACTGTGGCATATCCATAACCTTTATAACCCGCATTTTCTTCTCCTAAACCACCCAGAGGTAAAATAGCAGCTTCTCCTCCTGGAAACTGAATATTTTTTATAGCTTGATATGCACTTAATATACTCTCCCCTTTATTATCTATAACCCAGCTTTCTGGAAGGCTTTTCCCAGTACTATTATAAATTTCTATTTTCCCATTTGAAGTAACAGATGTTGAACAATCTAGCACAAAAGGAAATTCTTCATCAGAAGGTATTCCAAAAGTCAAAGGATTTGTACCCAGCATAGCTTCTACTCCAAAAGTTGGAGCAACAGAAGGACGTGAATTCGTGCCAGTAATTCCAATCATATTTTCTTCAATTGCCATTAATGAATAATAACCAGCAATTCCATAATGAGCAGAATTTCTTACCGCTACCATTCCTAAACCATATTTACTTGCTTTTTTTATAGCTAAAGTCATAGATTTTTTTGCAATCACTTGCCCCATCCCATTATGACCATCAATAACTGCAGTTGTAGGGCCTTCTCTAACAATTTCTACATTTGTTTTTGGTGATAAAAGCCCAGATTTAATACGATCATAATACATTGGCTTTAAACGGGCAATGCCGTGAGAATCTATTCCTCTTTTATCGGCTGCAATAAGAACATTTGCACAAATTTTCGCATCTTCTTTAGAGATCCCCAGTTCTTTAAACACATCAATTATAAAACTCTCCATTGTATTAAAATCAACCCACACAATATTATTATTAGCCAAAACTTACTCCTTTCATTATTTATCTCAAATAGAATATCTAAAACATCTAATTGTTTAAGTAATTAATCTAAATAGAGTAGGCAACCACATAACGATAACCGGAATATAAGTAATTATTAATAAAACAACAATGTTTACTATTAAAAATGGTATCATTTCTCCTACAATTTTTTCCATTGGTAAATCACTAATCATACATCCTGTAAAAAGAGCTGCACCATATGGAGGTGTAATAAGACCAATCATCAAATTATAAGTTACTACAACCCCAAAATGAATTGGGTGAATTCCCAGAGTTTCAGCAAGGGGTAAAAGTATAGGAATGATAATAAGAATAGCTGGCAAGCTATCCATAAACATACCCCAAAAAAGAAGGAAAATGTTAATAATTAACAGTACTCCATAGGGATTTTTAGTGATAGAAAATAATATATCTGCAAATCTTTGAGGAATATTTTCTGTGGCAAGGATCCATCCAAAAACATTTGAAGCTGCCGAAAGCATAAGAATTGTAGCCGAAATAACACCGGCTCTTTTAATAATCTCAATAAGCGGTTTTATTTGAATATTTTTTCCCTTATAAACTATGATTAAAAATAATCCATAAAAAATTGCAACAGCAGAAGCTTCTGTGGGGGTAAATATTCCTCCAATTATACCTCCTAAAATTATTACAGGCATCAAGAGAAAGGGTATGGTGCTTAGCACTAGTTTAACCGCTTCTATAAAGCTTAAATTTACTATAAACCTGGGGAATTTCCTTTTTTTTGCAATTATGAATACAGCTAAACATTGCGATAGTCCTATTAAGATACCAGGTATAAGTCCTCCAACAAGCAAACCACCAATTGAGGTTCCTGTTACAGCGCCTACTAACACCAATGGAATGCTTGGTGGAATTATAGGTCCTTGAATTGAAGAACTTACGGTTAAAGCAACAGCAAATGGTTTTTTATATCCACCTTTTTCCATCATGTCTATTTCAAGTGGTCCGAGTCCTCCAACATCAGCAATTGCAGAGCCAGAACATCCCCCAAATAGCATACTTGAAAAGATGTTTACATATCCTAATCCGCCATAAAAACGACCAACAAGTGCATTGGTGAAATTTAAAAGTCTTTCTGCTGTTCCGGAATAAACCATCAATTCACCTGCAAGCATAAAGAATGGTATTGCCATAAGAATAAAAGTATCTATTCCTGTAAACATACGATGAACGATAAGATACAGGTCCTGGCCAGTCATAAGCAGGTATACCAAAGAGCCTAAAAGCATACTAAATGAAATGGGAAGTCCAAAAAACATAAAAAGCACAAATATAGAAAGCATTGATAAAAGAGAAAAATTCATCTTAAAATCCCCTGGCTAAATTAATCTTAAATGGTTTTTTACTCAATTTTAAAAGTTTTTTTTCCAAAAATATAATTTGCAATAATTTGAAATATCATTAATAATGCCCCGATAGGAAAAGCAAGGTATACCCAAAAGAAAGAAATACGCAAAGCAGGGCTTATCATAATCTTTTCATCAACTGCCATAAGATATCCTTCTTTAATAATAATAACCAAAATAATAATAATTATAATATCTTTAATAAAATTCCATACTTTTAAAAACTTAATTGGAAATTTTTGAATTACAAAAAGCAAAGCAGGATGTTTTTCCTCTCTAAATGCCACAGCACTTCCTAACATTACCATATAAAACATTATATATCTTGCAAATTCTTCTGTCCCAAAAATAGGAATATTAATAACATAACGGAAAAATATTCCAATAATTACTATTACAAACATAAGTGCCAACAGTAATGATATTAATGTCTTGATAAATTTAAATAAAATTTTATCAAACTTATTTTCCATATATTTTCGCCTTCTTTATAGATATTAATGCACCATTCTAAACTTTTATTCCATTATATATATTATATGGCTTCTGCCTTATCATAAATAAAGCAGAAGCCATTTCATTTACGTCCCTAAATGTACACGAAATATTAAATAAACAAAGTTTATTTAATATTATTTTAGGGATTCCATTTCTGCCTTTATCTCATTCTCTACTGCCTTCACAGCAGCTAAATATTCAGCAACAAAATCTTCGCCAAGCTCTTCTTCCATCCATTTTTTTACATATGGTACTGCTTTTTCTTTAAACATTGCCATTTCTTCTGGGGTTGGTGCATATACTTCCATTCCTAAAGATTTGATTTTTTCAAGACCCGTACTACCCAAGAGTGCACCATATCCATTATAAGTGGCTTGAGCAACCCTCTCACCTTCAACTAAAGCTAATTTTAAATCATCCGGTAAAGATTGGAACCATTCTTCATTTATTAAAGTTGCCCCTACTCCCAGAAGATGACCGGTTAAAGTGCAATATTTTTGAACTTGATAAAATTTCTGAGCAATTATATTAGAAAATGGGTTTTCTTGTCCATCTACCACCTTAGTTTGTAAACTTGTGTAGAGTTCTAAAAAAGGAATTGGGGTTGGAGTGGCACCTAAAGATTCCATTAACTTCATATGTGGTACTATTTCCATAGTTCTTAATTTTAAGCCTTTCATATCATCTGGAGTTCTTATTGGCCTAACATCGTTTGTGAGCTGTCTGAATCCAAAAGGTAATAAATTAAAAATCCTAATGCCTGTTTTTTCTACACATTCTTCAACTAACTTTCTGGTAAATGGATTGTTAATATCAAATAATCTTACTGCAACCTCTCTCGAAGAAAAAGTAAAAGGCATATCTACTATACCCAGCTTTTCAAAATACAATGATGCTAATACGCCTGAGGATATATTAACAGCTTCAATTGTACCTTTCCTTACTTGTTCACATGATGATCTTTGATCAGCCAATTGACCATTTGGATAAATTTCAACTTTTATCCTTCCGCCAGATAACCTTTCAACCTCTGCTTTTAATGTTGAACAATATGCAGCTGTAGCTCCTGCAAAAGGATCTGCAACATCAACATGACTATATTTCATTAAATATTCCTCTTGAGCAGTAACCACTCCAACAAAAGCACTACTTATTATCAAAATACTTAATATTACAAAAAGAATCTTTTTCATTTTATCTCCTCCTTATTTAATTCATTTTTTCTGTCTTTATTCCATAAAATGTCATGATGTATTTAACTATATTTATAATCTTTATTCATGCACCTCCCTTTTCTCTTCGATTAGCAGAATTTTTAGTTTAAAAATAAATCCCGAGAAGCAAAATCTTGCTATTCTGCTCTTTGTATGAGATGAATTGAACAATTTTATTTATAATTGACTCATTTAAAGTACCGGATAAAACTAAATATGATTAGTTGAAATTAAACAAAAATATATAATACGGTAATATTAATTATAATTTTGGATATTTACCGGCGTAATTAATATAACCCATTTCCTTAGAAATGCAATCACAATATTCTTTAACTTTTTTAGCGATATTGGGAATATTGTTTTCATTTATTCTAAATGCTGGGCCTGAAACACTTAAGGAAGCACTAACCTTCCCGGTATAATCTCGTATCGGTCCTGCAACGCATCGTACTCCTTCCTCGTGTTCCATATTATCCACGGCATATCCTTGTTCTCGAATTTTTTCC
This sequence comes from Atribacterota bacterium, assembly GCA_030599445.1. Lineage (GTDB taxonomy): Bacteria > Atribacterota > Phoenicimicrobiia > Phoenicimicrobiales > Phoenicimicrobiaceae > Sediminicultor. The sequence goes on from JAUVOA010000067.1 coordinate 6,179, forward strand.
AACTCTTTTTCCAGTTCTTCTTCATTAGAAATAGTACCTTCTGTATATCTTATTAAGCCCATTTCTTTTATTGTAAAAGCAAATTTGTCCTTAGGAAGATAAGCCATAATAGCCTTTCCTACGCCAGTACAATGCAAGGGAGCTTTTTTTCCAATAAAAATACGGGGGGATAAACTTTGACCGGATTCTTCTTGCTCGATAGAAAGAATTTCTCCTTCAACTAAAATTCCTAAATGTACTGTTTCATTGAACTCTTTCAATAATTTTTCCATATAGGGGTGAGCTATTTTTCTTAAATCCATATTTTTAATAACTATACTTCCCAGCTCAAAAAATTTTATACCGAGTTTGTATTTATCGGTTTTAGAATCTTTTATTACAAAACCTTTTTCAGCTAAAGTTGTTAATACATTATGTACATTACTTTTATAAATATTTAAAGCTTTGCTTATTTCAGTTATTCCCCACTCAGGTTTTTCTAAACTAAATAACTCAAGCACTTGTAAGGCTCGATCTATGGATTGAATTATCTTCCTTTCCATTATCTATTACCCCTAACTAAATATTTATTTTATTTTAAATTTATCCCTATCACCTTAAATCTCTGATATTAATAGAGAGACAATAAAAAAATACCAATACTTTCTATTAATTAACAATTTATGGTAAAATAAAGAACACGGTTAGATATTTTATTGAACGCTGTTCTAAAAATAGAATACAATTATTATTACACTATGTCAAGAAAATTTTTTAACTTTATAATCAATTTAGAATTTAATTTAATAGAGTAATCGAAACAGAAAAAGGTACGTCTTCTTTATTCGAAATCAATTTTCTTGTATGTAGATCAATAAAGATAATTTGCAAATATTAGCACAAAAATATATAAACAAGAAAAGTAATAATTTCTTATTTATTTTCAGAAAGGTTTACAATTTCATGGAAGTAATCCTGGCCATTGACATAGGCACTAGTTCAGTTAAAGTTGCGGTTATTAACTCAAAAGGAGAATTTATAAAAACTTCCCAAACCAATTATCCTACTCATTATTTAAAACCTAACAACCTAGAACAAGATCCAGAAGATTGGTGGGATGCTGTAAAATCTGGGATCTATCAAATTCTAAAGGAAAAACAAAATACAAAAATTTCCAAATATTCTATTATTGGTATTGCCTGTTGTGGGCATAGTCCCACTTTAGTATGTGTTGATAAACAAGGAATAATTTTAAGACCAGCTATTATCTGGCAGGATAGTAGAGCTTTTAAGGAAGTAAAATATATCAAAGAGAGATTAAAAGATGAATTTTATGCATCGATAATTATTTCTCCCCTCACTCCGAGCTCACGTATTGCTAAACTACTATGGCTAAAAAATAA
>JAUVOA010000081.1 GCA_030599445.1 Atribacterota bacterium
ACTCCAGATTAGCACAAAGGCGACAAAAGCACTGATTATATGATAAATGATCATAATCACCAAATTGATGGTTGTCATTTTATTCTCTCCTTTTTAAGTTTATGAGATTTTCCTTACCTGTCAAAATGCTTTATTAACCTACCAGAAAGCTCAATTGTTTACTGAAGATAATAAAAAGGGTGCAAACAAATAATATGATTAGCATCGGTACCAGACAGGTTTTTACAAACTCCCCGTAATAGCTCCCCTGGTATTTAAGTTCTATTACTGTTGCTCTTCCTACCACGGCAGTCGGTGGAAGACAATCCCCCAGTGGCCACATTACTGCCATTGCCGATAAGGCAATAATGGGATTTAGTCCCTTCATATTAAAGAGCAGTATCAGGGGGACACCGAGCAGTGGGGCAACGGCATACTGCACCAGCCCTTCAGACCAGGGTAGGATCAGCCAGAGGGTGGCAAATAATACGGTTAGGGGTAAGGTCACCACCCCCAGGGAAATAAGTCCCCGGGCTCCGCTTAAGGCCATAATTTGAATGAGAACGCCCACCACAATCATTATCCCCACCAAAGGGATAAGCTGGCGTATAGTACCACTGGCAATTTGCAAAATGGGAAGTTTTTTCGGACTAATTAAGACTACGGTAATAGCTGAAATAATAAACATTAAAGGTAATCCCAGGATCGGCATCTGAAAGGGCCAAATCCTGCCTGCTACTACTAAAACAAAAAACACCAGGAAAGGTAATATTACTTTAAAAAAGTTCATTTCTTTAGGGGGAACAGGTAATTCCTTCAATGCTTTTTCCAAGTCAACTGCCTTCCCTTTCCATCCCAGGATAAACATAGAAAGAAGAGCTCCACTAACTGTTATAAGCAACAGTGGCCTCATAAATCCAACGTAGGGCATATTTGATCCAGCAGCTGCCATCATTGCCCATAGATTAATGGGTGGTGCAGCTGCACTCATGGCAGCACAGAGAAATATTATGGCAGCAGTTCTAGTCTCCGATATGCCCATGTAAATAAGAACAGTTCCTACCAGTGTACCAGCAATTAAGACAGTCACCGCCCCCGCTCCAGTTAAAGCTCCAGGAACCAAAAGAACCAGGGCAAGTAATAAAAGACAAATAAAACGTTGCTTATGGAAAGTGGTAATAATACTTCTTATTATGTAAGTTACTCCCCCTGCTTCTTTAAGAAGATTCATAAAGAATGTAGCAGTAATAAAGATCAAACAAACATCATAATAAGTGAAGGCACCATCCACAATATGCCGAACAGGAATACCTGCACCATGAGCCAGGGCTCCGGCAATTGCCGCCACAAACATAGATAACTCAATGGTTAACTTTAGTAATCTGGCTACTGCAAAAGCCACCGCCATTACAACCAAAATCATACCAGCATGAATAAACATTTTATCCTCCTTCGTATAATTGTTTAAAGAATTTCATAAAAACTAATTAGCTAACACTTATATTGGGAGGTAGAATCCTATTCCTCCATACTAAATAACTTTTTAAAGACATCAGTAAGGTCTAAAGTTTCTTTAAAGGTAATTATCGGAATATCAAGTTCTTCGGCTGCTTTAGTGAAATATCCATCTTCGTTGCTATCTTCTCTTATCAGCAGAAGCTTTGATTCAGGGATAACTAAAGTAATAGAAGCAGCATCTGTTGCATCAACTCTTCTGGCCATTCCCTCAATATGTGCACCAATGATCAAGATGCCTTCTTTTTTAGCCTCATCGATAACTGCTTTTATTCTTGCTACCTCAATGTCTATATCAACTCCGGCTGCTCCCATCCCCTTCATACTGGTACCTGTGGTGATGAGTAGAGTTTTGTAAGGTTTTCCTGCATCTGCTTTGGCCTTTAAATCTTCCGCGGTTAAGAGGTCTTTCCGGTCGCAGGGGAGTTTAATCTGTTTGGATAAGAGCCAGACCATTAGAGCTCCGGGACTCTGTCCACAAGTAGTAACAATTACAGGTGGCTCAACTTTAGGAATAGAAGGCTGTTCAGTAGCAAAGCTTATCAAAGATAAACCTAGGAACAGGCCAAGGGTAAAAACGAGAACCAGGTTAAAAATTGCAAATTCTTTTTTCTTTAACATCTTATAAATCCTCCTTTTATTTTAAAAATAGTAGAATCAATCTTTTTTAAAATCTCTTAAAAGCAAAAAGCCCTGGCTAAACCTTACGCCAGGGCTTTTTGCAAAAACTTGCAATTTGTTACTAATTTTGATACACTACTAAATTACAAGTCTATCGATTGTGTTAGCTGGCTCTAGGCAATTGATGTAAGGCTTGTTACGCCCCTTGGTCGTTAGACCAAGGGGTTATTTTTATTTTTTAGGTAAATATTAAAAGACAGAGCAAGAAAATATTAATAATTTTCCTTACTCTGTCTTTTAATCTGAGAGATTTTTTCTGCAAATATGAAATTGCCCAACTCTGTCATTCTACCTAAAAGAAATTTCCTATCATTAGGAAATTGCACCTTCGGTGTTTTTAAATAATAAAAACTTTCCAGAGTTCTGTCTGGTAATAGTCCTTTTGCCTGAAAGTCTAAATACACTTCATATCTTGTACCTTCGGCTCCCTTTTTCATAGAAAAGGTCTCTCCTCTTACCTTCACACAGAATAACTTTATTAGATTTTTTATTTTAACGAAATAATTCCTAAGTTCTTCGCTAACAGATAATTTTATTGTATTTAATTGTTTCGTTAAAAACTATATTTGTAAATTTGATAAAGTATAGTAATATAGTATCACTTATGGTATGATTTTAAATTATTAGAAAAGTAGTATAATATTAATATTGCGGTAAATGGCTTATCTCTTACATCTAAGATACATCAATTTGTGGTAATTTCGTTTCCTAGATATGTGCCACATTGTGGGACATGTAACTATTATTGATTCTTTTTTATATTATATATCAAATTTCATAATTGTCAAATTCTTTTTGTGTCTTGTTATTAGCAATTAAAGGGGTCATGTTTTAATATTTGACATTCATATTTTAAAGGCTGTTATCACCTTTTGCATGTTCTCTTTTATTTCAGAATTCACTTTACTTTTTTGTTCGAATCTTTTGGCAGCCCGAGAAATCGCTAAATAATCCATCTTAAAAAGCTCACCTATTTTAGCGAGGGAAAGTGATAAAAAGCATTTTCAAGAGATAATCATAAGGGTCTAACCATGGTAAATTGATAGCAGATAGATTTAATTATGTCAAATGTTGAAACCTGACCTCTTTATTCCTTTTGTGACTTGCTTTACCATCTTCCCCGTCTTTGCTTATTTGGCTTTAATTCCCTAATAGAATTATGGTAAGAACACAACCTGTGATAATAAGAGCTAATGTAGCTGTTAGCATATTTAAATAAAGATATTTTTTCATGAAGATTTAGTTTATTTATTTTTTTCACATAAGATTGAAGTGTTGATTTAAATAACTTCAATTTAGTCAAGAAACATCGCCTCCCTTAATTGCTTAAGGTGGGTTGATACTATTGGAATGTTTCTGTTTGTTTAGAGAATACAAACTTGAAAAGAATAAAAAAACTGCCCACCTTTTTTATCTTTGTAAAATAAAAAAAATCGGCAGTTTGGCGGTCATGTCACTAAAAGCGATTTAGACCCAAAACTTTGCGGCCTATCCTTTCGGATAGTGTACCTTTCTCAACTTTTCTTGGAGTATTACTTTAATACTTCACCTTCTTTTTAAAAATATTTTATAAATTATTTTCTTAATTTTTTGTTATATATACTCTATACGACATAAATTTCAAAAATCCTTCTTTTTGGAGAAAATATTTTAAAAATATTTTTGTAGTTTTGTAAATTGAGCCTCTACATATTGTTTTATAGGGGGTTCAATGAATTGAAGCACTACAATTATTTTTCATTTTATTTAATGATGACAGGCGAGACGCCTGTCCTACGACTCCATATTTTTGATATTACTTCATTTTCGTTAGATTCATCCAGATTTATCCATTCGATATTTTTCATTTTATTATTAAACCAAGTCATTTGCCTTTTAGCATAATGCCTGGTCTCTATCTTTATTAGATCAATAGCCTTTTCTTTCGTATATACACCGTTAAGATGCGTATTTAACTGTTTATAGCCTAAACCCTGCATTGAATTTAAATCATCATTATAACCCATTTCTCGTAACATTATAACCTCTTCTATGAATCCTTCTTTAATCATCTTATCAATTCTTAAATTAATTCTTTGATATAAATTCTCTCTATTTCTTTGAAATCCTATGATTTGATAATTAAATTTTGGATTACTATCAGAAGATATTTTCTGTAAATGAGAGATGGTTTTACCGGTAGTTTTATACACTTCCAAGGCTCTGATTATCCTTCTTAAATCATTAGGTTCAATTTTTGAAGCAGAAATCGGGTCTATTTTAGATAATGTATTATATAAATATTTTTTACCGTGTGTTTTTGCCTCTTCTTCCAGGCTTTCTCTATATGCAATATCCCTGGCAGGTCCCGCAAAAAGCGGATTAATTATTGAGGAGAGGTAAAGTCCGGAACCACCCACCAATATCGGTATCTTCCCCCTTTTAATAACATCTAATATTATATCATTAGCCAAATTGCTATACTTTATAACATCAAAATTTTCTGATGGATCAACAATATCTATCATATGATGCTTTATTGCTTTTAATATGGTTTTATCAGGTTTAGCTGTCCCAATATCCATATATTTATATATTTGCATGGAGTCAGCAGAGATTATCTCTATATCAGGAATTTTTTGAGCTAATTTAGTGGAAATATTTGTTTTGCCTACCCCGGTTGGACCTATTAAAATTAACAAATTGCTGTCTTTATTGATAATCATTCAATTAGTTCTCCATATAAAGTCCAGGGACTTGACTTTATAATTTTAACTTTAACTAATTGCCCTAACAAATTTCGTTTGCTGATGAAAACCACGGTTTTATTTGTTCTTGTTCGTCCGGAAAATTGATTTTCAATATGCTTTTTAGACTTTTTATCCACCAGGACTTCAAATATTTCTCCTTCGAGCTTTTTATTAATTTTAGCCGATATTTTCTTTTGTAAATCGATAAGTTTCCATAATCTTTCTTTTTTAAGCTGTAAAGGAACCTGTTCGGGTAATAGTGAAGCAATAGCATTTTCCCTATCGGAATAAATAAAAGTATATGCTTCATCGAATTCTATTTCTTTAAAAGTTCTTAAGGTATCCATAAAGTCATCTTCGGTTTCTCCGGGAAACCCAACCATTACATCTGTAGAAATTGCAATATTGTCAATATTATTTCGAATTTCTTTTATTATACTCTTATAATAATCGATATCATAATTTCTATTCATCATCTTAATTATTTTGCTTGAACCGGATTGGATAGGTAAATGGATATGATTGCAGACTTTATGGCAGTTTTTTATTGTCTTTATCAAATCGAAGGAGAAATCTTTGGGATGAGAAGTTGTGAATCTTATTCTTTCTATACCCTTAATATCATTTAATAATTCTAATAATTTAGAAAAATTAGCAGGTTGAGAAAGGTCATTACCATAGGAATTAACATTTTGGCCTAATAAATATATTTCTTTATATCTATTTTTAGCTAAATTTTTAACTTCTGATAATATTTCAGAAACCCCCCTGCTCTGCTCAGGGCCTCTCGTGTAGGGGACGACACAATAAGAACAATAATTATTACACCCTCTCATTATTTGAATCCAGGCGGATATTTTACTTTCTCTTTTAACCGGAAGGTGATTCAAGCTAAATTTAGGCACATCCCCGCAAGAAATATATTTTGTATTGCCATATTTTACAGTATTAATAATTTCTTCTAAATTATTTACTTGAGAAGGGTTAAATATAAAATCAACATATGGTACTCTTTCAAATATATTTTCCTTTTCCTTTTGAGCCATACATCCACATATACCTAAAATTACATCAGAATTATTTTCTTTTATTTTTTTTATCTTCCCAATTAAGCTGTAAATTTTTTGTTCAACTTTAGCTCTCACACAACAAGTATTTAATAAAATTAAGTTAGATTCAAATATATCTTCTGTGAGCAAATAACCTAATTTTACTAATTGACCAGCAATATATTCTGAATCATTGACATTCATCTGGCATCCGAAGGTTCGAATGAATGCTTTTGGTTTATATATCATTATCCATCTTCCTTTAATAAATATAAGAGTTTAATTACAAAAAAATAAATTGCAGATTTTTTTGTTCTTTCTGCAATTATAAAAAGAGAAAAATATTATTTTTCTTAAAATATATTTTGTCATTCCCGAGGATGCGGGAATTTAATTTTTGTTTTTTACTCCTGGATTCCCACTTTCGTGAGAATGACAGAAGAAGAGAATTGGAATGACAGATACTATATTGCATTACATCGTGCCTGATAAAGACGGGGCGGATAAATCCGCCCCCTACACCAGAAAATATATATTCTGCGAAAATAATTTTGTATTTTCGTATTTCTTTTTCTTGGCTATATTCTCGATACTAATAAGACTAATCTTCTATACTGGGATTGCTTCGGTCGTTTCGCTCCCTCGCAATGACATTTCCGTTTTTCATTCTGACTTTTATTTTTTGTCTTCTTATTTCTGTCTTATTTTTTCCTAACTATACGCTAAACGCTGTACGCTCCACGCTAATTTATCTATTTTGCATATTCTACTGAGCGGGTTTCTCTTATAACCATTACTTTAATTTGACCAGGATAATCTATATTTTTTTCAACCTTTTTTGAAATATCTCTTGATATCTTTTTTGCTGTATACTCATCTATTTCTTCCGGATTTACAATTATCCTTATTTCTCT
>JAUVOA010000102.1 GCA_030599445.1 Atribacterota bacterium
AGCAATTACTGGAATACGCATTACTTTTACCCCCAATTGATTCGTTGTTCGTATCTCGTATCTTGTATCTCCTTAGAGAAATAGTCTTAGGGTATATAGAACTCTAATTTTTATAATCTTTTTAATCATTTGTGCCTTTACGAGATACGATTCACGAGATACGAGATACTATTTTTATTTCCAAATATATTTTATAAGATCTAATATTCTGCATGAATAAGCCCATTCATTATCATACCAAGCTATAATTTTTGCTAAATTACCATCTATTACCAGAGTAGACAATCCATCAACAATAGAAGAATAAGAGTTACCGTTAAAATCTTTGGAAACTAAAGGTTCTTCAGTATAATCTAAAATTCCCTTTAAACTCCTCTGTGAGGCTTCTTTAAAAGATTGATTAATTTCTTCCGGACTTGCTTTCTTTCTTAGTACTACTGCTAAATCCACAACTGAAACATTGGGCGTAGGAACACGAAAAGCCATACCTGTTAATTTTCCTTTTAATTCTGGGATTACTAAACTCGTTGCCTGTGCTGCTCCGGTAGTAGTTGGGATCATAGATAGCGCTGCTGCCCTGGCTCTTCTTAAGTCTTTATGTGGGAGGTCCATTAAATTCTGATCTGCAGTATAAGAGTGTATAGTAGTCATAACCCCTTTCTCAATTCCAAATATATCATTGAGAACCTTTGCAACTGGAGCGAGGCAATTAGTTGTACAGGAAGCATTGGAAATTATATGATGTTCTTCAGGTATATACCTATCTTCATTAACACCTATTACTATAGTTATGTCCTCTCCTTTAGCAGGTGCAGATATAACCACTTTTTTTGCTCCAGCAGTTAAATGTTTTGAAGCTCCTTCTCTATCTCTAAAAATCCCCGTAGATTCAATAACAACTTCTACCCCTAAATCTTTCCAGGGAAGATTAGAGGGATCTCTTTCACTCAATACTTTTAATCTTCTCTCTCCAACTAAAATATTATCATCTTCCAATTTTACTTCCGGTAATTTACCATGAACAGAATCATATTTTAATAAATGGGCTAATGTTTTAGCATCGGTTATATCATTTACTGCTGCAAAGTCTATTTCTTTGTCTTTTAATCCAGCTCTAAAAACATTCCTCCCAATTCTTCCGAATCCGTTAATTCCTACTTTTATTGTCATCCTTTTTCTCCTTTTTTTGTTTTGATAAATTACTAATTAGTTAGCTAGTTAGTTGGTTACCTGGTTATTTAGTTAATAAATCAAACCAAACCAATTAACTAGGTAACTAGCTAACCAAGTAACTAAATTTCAAACCTTTTACGCAGATTAGAAGATGGTATTTTTAATATCTCTCGGTATTTAGCAACTGTTCGCCGAGAAATATTTACATCTCTTTTTTCACTCAATAAATCTGCTAACTTCTGGTCGCTCCATGGTTTTAAACAATTCTCATTATTAATATATTCTTTTATTAACTTTTTTATCTTATCGGTAGAGACAGTACCTCCGCTTTTCTTGTCCACTCCTTTAGAAAAGAAAAATTTCATCTTAAGAAGTCCACGAGGAGTTTGCACAATTTTGTTATGAATCGCCCTGGACACAGTAGATTCGTGAATTTCTAATCTATCTGCTAACTTCCTTAAAGTTAGGGGTTTTATATATAGAATACCTTTATCTAAAAAATCCTTCTGATATTCTATCAAAGTATCAGCAATACGATATATGGTTCTTTTTCTTTGCTCTAGACCTTTAATTAACCACTTAGCAGAATTTAATTTTTCTTCAATATATTTTTTAGTATCTTTGGTTTCATGGTCAGAAATGCTTCCCTTTTTAATTAGTTTTCCTTTGCCATAAGGAGAAATATTATTACCTGCCTCTAAAATCGTTTTATAACGAGAATTTATCTTTATTTGAGGCAAATAATTATCATTCAAAATTACTCTGTATCCTCCTCCTATTTTCCTCGTTATTAGCAAATCGGGAAGAATATATTTAACCTCCTTAAAGTTTCCCACTTTTCTGCCGGGTTTAGGATCAAAAGATTTTTTAATTACATCGGCTAAAGATTGAACTTCAGATATAGATATTTTTAAATCTTTAGCAATTTTCTTAAATGATTTCCGGGCTAAATCCTGCAAATGGTATTTTATTATCTTCTCTATTCTTTTATCACTAATGCCCAGATATTTTACCTGGATTAATAGACATTCTTGTAGATTTCTTGCCCCCACTCCGGGCGGGTCAAAATTTTGAACCAAAGATAATATCTTTTCTATTTTATCTCTTTTTATATTTAAATCAAGAGAAATATCATCTAAACCAATAGTTAAATAACCATTATCGTCTATGTTGCCTATTAAATATTCACCGATCTTATAATCGATATCACTGCTTACTACTGTTCTTAATTGAACCAGCAGATAATCTTGTAATGATTCTCTATAATAAATAAAATTTTCATATCTATTTTCTTTCTCCAATACAGGTCTATTGGGCAAAGGTCGATAATCTTTTTCTTTGAGATAACTTAACCAATCATCAAAGTTACTTTCTTCTCTTCTTTTATTTGGTTCTTCGGTTTGAGTTAAAGTGTTTTCCTCTTGATTTACTTTTTCTGTTATTGAACCTGTTTCTTGTTTAACTTCCAATAAGGGATTATCCACCAATTCTTCATCGATAAAATCTTTTAGTTCAACTAAATTTAATTGTAATATATTAATTGCTTGATATAATTGGGGAGTAAGAATTAATTTTTGTTTTTGTGTCAATGATAATTCAAGTTTCATCTCACAAACTCCACTATTATCTTGTATATGATATTGGTACATTTTGCATATATAATTTTTCCAAAAATATAAAATATTTTCTATGCTTTATCAGAATATAAAACAAGTCTGGCTTTGGGTATTAAAGCTTAAATCAAACTTCATTTAAACTATAACCAATAAAGTTTCAGGATCAAAAATATGAGTCTTTTCCATGTCTAATACTACTTCCATGTCTTGTTCGACTTCTACTTGAGTGCGGGATTCCATCTTTCCAATCACAGAATGCTTTCCACAGTTCAGGTATATGATAATCTCTGCCCCCAGGGGTTCAATCACATCCACTTTAGTCTTTATAGTATTAAAAGTTGTAGCATTAGAAAAAAATTGTTTATCATGAAGGTCCTCGGGTCTTATCCCAAAAATTACTTCCTTCCCGGCGTAATCTGCGATTTTTGAATAAAAAGCCTGGGGAATCTTTACTTTAAAGCTTTCTGTATCGATAAAATAATCTCCATTCTCTTTAGTAACTTTAGAATCTATAAAATTCATTGCCGGCGAACCAATAAAACCGGCTACGAATTTGTTTTCGGGTTTTTTATAAACTTCCAAAGGAGCACCTGATTGCATCAAGAGACCATCATTCATTATAAACATTCTATCAGCCATGGTCATGGCTTCTACCTGATCATGGGTTACATAAATTATAGTAGCTTCCAATCTACGGTGAAGTTTGCTAATTTCTGCCCTCATTGCCACTCTTAACTTGGCATCTAAATTCGAAAGAGGTTCATCAAACAAAAACACTTTTGGTTTTCTTACTATGGCTCTTCCTACTGCCACTCGCTGCCTTTGTCCACCGGATAACTGCTTAGGTTTTCTCTTTAATAAGTTTTCTATCCCTAAAATCTCGGCTGCATCCTGCACTCTTTGGTCTATCTCTTCCCTGGGAAATTTCCGCAATTTTAATCCAAAAGCCATATTATTGTAAACATCCATATGGGGATAAAGGGCGTAGTTCTGAAATACCATGGCAATATCTCTATCTTTGGGTTGAACATCATTTACCAACTTATCACCAATATAAATCTCCCCTGAGGTTGCTTCCTCCAAGCCAGCGATTGCCCGCAAGGTTGTAGTCTTCCCACAACCAGACGGACCGACCAAGACTGCAAATTCCTTATCTTTTATTTCTATGTTTACATTATCTACTGCGGTTACCTCTTTAAATTTTTTAGTAAGATTTTTTAAAATTACATTTGCCATTTTAATTTCTCCTTTTTAATATAGTTATATTATTTTACCAAAAAGTTTTTAATATACCAAATATAGTCTTTATTTTGTAAATTCATTTTCGTATTGCGTATCGAGTATCGAGTTAAGAAAGAGAGAAAGAGTTTTTAAATATTAAATTTTTAAAAATTCTTATGGTTTATAAACTTTCCGCAATTTGAGAAATCTTCTTTATCCGATGATAAATCCCCGATTTAGTAATTTTAAAATCTATTTCCTCAACTAATTCCTGCAAACTGGCATAAGGTAAATTTTTACGTACTTCAGCTACCAATAATAATCTCGGTGAAATATACTGCAAACCTATTTTCTTTTCTATCACATCAATATCGTGTAACTGTTTAGCAGCAGAAAGAACTATTTTGTCTAAATTTGCCGTTTCACAATTAACTAATCTATTTACAGTATTTAATACATCTTTTCTGGCTCTTATATCCTGAAAATACAATAAAGCATTCTGCAGCCCGATTAGTCTTAGAAATTCAAATATGCTATCCCCTCTCTTTAAATATACTACCCACTTCTTCTTCCAAAAACTTACCCGAGAATTTAAGCCGTAATAGTCAAAGAGAGTATGAATAAAATTTGCTTCCCCTTCATCATTTGTGGAAATTTCTAAGTGATACATCTTTTCCGGATCATTTACAAATCCGTTTATCAAAAAGGCTCCTCTTAAATATGAATCTTTAGAAAAATTTTTATTTAAATTTGATCTTTTTTCTCCGATATACTGTTTATCGTGTATAGGTTCATTTCCCCAGCTTAAATTCAATTCTTTTAAAATTCTCTCAGTTTCTTTTAAAAAAGGAATTTTAACTTTATAATGTTTTTTTGTATTCGATAAATTTTCTTTTTTAACTGAGGGATAAATTTTAAAAACCCTTTTAATCAAATTATAAGCAGTTCGTGTGGTAGTAGGGTCTTCTAAGATAATAACTAAATTTTTTTTCTGACCCGATTTAACGATATTCCCTTTTAATTTTATAAATGCCAGTAATTCATCCTTCTGTTTAGATATATCTCTGGGAATTATTCTGGCTAATTCATTTTTTACTCGGTAAGAAAATAACATTTAACTCTTTCTTTGGTATATTTTTCTTCTAAATTATATATGTTAATTTAAAAATTACAACAAAACTAAAAAACTTTTTTCGTATAAAGCATTATTTTTAAAGAAGGGGTCGGGTTTATCTAACCCGTTTTTATTGCGGGTTCGATGAATCGAACCTCTTACACTAAATCTTTATGCATTCTATGGCTCTACTCTTTTCGCTTTAAGTTTTTAGTCAAATCTCATAAGTCATTTTTAATCTTTATTTCATCTTTATTCATATCTCTGTGTTTCACAAATAGCTTATATCCTTTTCGCTCTAAATAATTTGCTAAATTGTTTATTAAAACCACTGATCTATGTCTGCCCCCGGTACATCCGAAAGCAATAGACAGATATGTCTTACCTTCTTTAACATAATAAGGGATTAAATAACTCAATAAATTAAAATAAACTTCCATAAAATGTCGGGTTATAGGAAATTCGGTTACATATTTTTCAATCTTTTCAGTGGTCCCCGGCAAATTTTTTAATTTATCTATATAGAAAGGGTTGGGAAGAAATCTAACATCAAAGACTATGTCTACATCAATAGGAATGCCATATTTATATCCAAAAGATATTAGGGTTATCTGAATCTCTTGTTCTTTTCCTTTTATAAAATTCCTGATAATTTCATTACTTAACTGTTTGGGAGTTAAACTAGAAGTGTCTATTATTAAGTTAGCTTGTGACCTTAATTCTTTTAACTGTTCTCTCTCTGCTCGAATATTTTCCAGAATGCTGTCTGAAATATTTAAAGGATGTTTTCTCCTGGTTCCGCTAAATCGGTGCATCAACATCTCATCACTTGCTTCTAAAAATAATATCTCTCGATTAATCCCTAATTCTTTTAAATAATCGAGTGATTCGTATAAATCCTTAAAAAAAATTCCTC
>JAUVOA010000171.1 GCA_030599445.1 Atribacterota bacterium
ATCTAAAAAAGAGACATGTATTAGCATGTCTCTTTTTTGTAGACAAACCAAGTGTAATTAGATACAATATCGGTATAAATTAGTCGTTAGCATAGAAATGCAGTAATGAGTAATGTGTGATAAGTAACGTGTAATAAGTACCCGTTTTTATAATTTCTGAAATTTAATCTTATTACTCATTACATATTACTTGTTACTGTATTTTATACGAGATACGATTCACGAGATACGAGGTACGAATTAAGGTTTACGGAAAAAGGAAATTCCTATACAATGAACTTAAGAAAAATAGCAAATTTTATCTTTCAGGTTTGGGGGAACAGAGATGACTGAATTGAGGAAAGACCCTATAATTGATAATTGGGTAATAATTTCTACAGAGAGAGGTAGAAGACCTTTAGATTACAAAATAAAAACAGAGGAAAAGAAAAAAGATAGCTGTGCATTTTGTGAAGGGAATGAAGGCGAAACACCCCCTGAAATATTTACTTTTCGGAAAAAGGGTACCAGGAAAAATAGTCCGGGATGGAAAGTAAGAGTAGTAACCAATAAATATCCTGCTTTAAAGATGGAAGAGAGGGAAGCCGCCCTGAAAAAGGCTGGAATGTTTTGGAAAATGGACGGTCTGGGGGTACACGAAGTAATAATTGAAACTCCATATCATCATAAAGATTTTGATAATTTAAGTATCGACAATATTGTTTTAATCTTAAAAACTTATCGGCAAAGATACTTAGATTTATCCAAGGATAAAAGGGTAAAATATATTCTAATATTTAAAAATTACGGGATTGATGGTGGAGCATCTTTGGAACATCTCCATTCTCAACTTATTGGTACCCCTATTATCCCCCAGAGGATAAAGGAAGAGTTAAAGGGGGCTAAAGAATATTTTGACCTTAACGGAAGATGTATTTTTTGCGATTATATAAAACAAGAGATAAAATTTAAAGACAGATTGATAAAAGAAACAGAAAAATATGTGGCTATTTCGCCTTTTGCTGCCAGATTCCCTTTTGAAACCTGGATACTTCCTAAATGTCATAGTGCCCGCTATGAAGAGATCAGCGATAATGATATTTTAAGTTTAGCCAGAATAATGAAAGAAATTCTATCTAAAACAAAGAAAAAATTAAATAATCCCCCTTACAATTTTATAATTCATACTGCACCCTCTAAAGAATTTACTACCAGAGAATGGCCGGATTTGGATAAGAAATATCATTGGCATATAGAAATAATTCCTCGATTGACCAAAATAGCCGGTTTTGAATGGGGAACAGGATTTTATATTAACACTACTTCTCCGGAAGAAGCAGCTAAAATTTTCCGGTAGGAAAATTCGTATCGAGTATCGAGTATCGAGTATCGAGTATCGCGTGAAGAAACAATATGTAAAAAAGTAACGAGTTTCAGGTTACAAGTTGCAGGTTTCGAGTTTCCAAAGAAGGGTAGGGGTTTGATTCATCAAACCCGTCTGTTTCTTCTGTCATTCCTGCGAAAGCAGGAACCCAGAGTATTTTTACCCACATATATGAATTAAATTAACTGGCAAACTGGATAACCGGCCAACTGATGCAAATCGGTAAATTGGTAAATCAGTCAATTGGTCAATTGACAAATTGGAGGAAAAATTATTATGAAAATGAAAAAAATTGCTGTTCTTACCAGCGGGGGAGACTCCCCGGGAATGAATGCTGCTATTCGGGCAGTGGTACGAACCGGAATATTCCATAATTTAGAGGTATTTGCTGTGGAGAGGGGATTTGCCGGTTTAATAGAAGGACAAATTTCCCCTATGAATCAAGTATCAGTAGGAGGAATTATGCAAAGAGGAGGGACTGTTCTTAAAACTTCCCGTAGTGAAAAATTTAAGACTAAAGAAGGTCTTGATATTGCTCTACAAAAACTCCGGAAATTCGACATTGATGGATTGGTAACTATTGGGGGCGATGGTACCTTACGAGGAACTCGAGATTTAAGCGCTTTAGGACTAAAGACTATCGGAATTCCGGCTACCATCGATAATGACCTGCCTAAAACAGATATGGCTATAGGCGTAGATACCGCCTTAAATACAGTTATTGATGCCATTGACAAAATTAAAGATACAGCTTCTTCTCATCAGAGGGCATTTGTGGTGGAAGTAATGGGAAGAAATTCAGGTTATTTAGCCTTGATGAGCGGAATTGCCGGAGGAGTTGAAATAGTACTTATTCCAGAAATTTCCTATAATTTACAGGAAATTAGTATAAAATTAAAAGAAGGTTATCAAAGAGGAAAGACCCATTGTATTATTGTTATTGCGGAAGGAGTAGGAAAAACCAATGAAGTAAGCAAATATTTAGAAGATAAGATTGGTTACGAAACACGAATTACCATTTTAGGTTATCTGCAAAGAGGTGGTTCACCTTCCGCATTTGATAGACTATTAGCCAGTCGTTTAGGAGCAGCGGCTGTAGAACATCTATTAAAAGGTGAAACATCTAAAATGGTAGGGTTGATTGGAAATAAAATTGAGGCAACTGATTTAGAGGTAGTCCTGAACCAGCAAAAAACCATTAAACAAAATCTTTATAATTTAGCTTCAGTGTTAGCGAAATAGTAACTAGTCGTTAGTTGGTTAGTTAGTTACCTGGTTACCTAGTTAATAAATTAATGTCAAACCAACTAACCCGTCAACTAGTTAACTAAATTGACTGGAAGATCGACAGATTAATGGATTAAAAATAATCGGTAGATTGACTAATTAATCAATTGGTAAACTGGCTGAAAATTAATTGACAGGCGAGACGCCCTTCCTACGCTATTATTGGGAAATTAGAGATTGTGCATGCTCTCTAAAAAATATTTTGTTGATAATATTAAATTAATAAATATAGGAAAGTTTGTTAGTTGGCTTTTGACACAATATCTAATTTATCTTGTATTTATATTTTTAACCAGCTAACCAGCTAACTAGATTGAAAGGAATTTTAATGAACTTACCGGGAATATTCTCCCTATGGAATCAATCTAAAAAATTTAAAGAAATAATAAGAATAATAAACGGAAAGTCGGTTAATAAAATATTACTTTCTGGCTTGAAGGATAGTGCCCGTTCTTTCTTTATCGCTGCCTTAGCCTCAAAAGAGGAAATAAAAAAATCTTACCTTATTATTACCGATGCTCAGGAAAATGCCTTAAAGGTATACCAGGATTTAGACAACTTTTTAAATAAGTCTCAAAACAAGGAAAAGAATATTTTTCTTTTTCCTTCTTTTGATGTCCTTCCTTATGAAGACATCAGTTCTGATCCCCAGATAATACAGCAAAGAATTAATATCCTAAAACATCTTTCTATAAACGACCACAATAAAAAGAGGATTATTTTAATTGCTGATATTAAAGCCCTCCTGCCTAAATTAGCCTCTCCCCAAAAATTTAAAAAGACAAGTTGGAAATTAAAAGTTGGAGATGTCTTAAAAAAAGATAATTTTTTAAAAATTCTCTTAGACCAAAATTATCGGTCGGTAGAGACAGTTGAAGAAAAAAGCGAATTTAGCAGTCGGGGAGGGATTATCGATTTTTTCCCGGTAACCAGCGAAAACCCTCTTCGATTAGAATTGTTCGGAGACCAGATAGAATCGATCAGGTATTTTAATTTGAATACTCAAAGGTCGATACTTAAATTGGCAGATTATACTCTTCTTCCTTCCCGGGAATTAATTGCCGATGGTTCATCTAGTTATAATTACAGTACTATATTTGATTATCTTCCCGAGAACCTGATAGTATTACAAAATGAACCGGAATTAATTAAGGAAAAAGCGGAGGAGTTTCAGAAAGAAGTCGCAGGCATTTACCAAAAAATAGAGCAAGACAAAAGGCAATTAATCTTCTCACCTTCTTCTTATTTCATCACTAACTCCGAGATTTGTGATAAATTAAAATCTAAAAAAATAATTAATTTTACCTATTTCCCGGAGGAGAACAAAGAAAGTGTCTCCGGTAATCAGGAAGAGGAAAAAGAATATATTAGAGAGTTTGTTTTCGAAGGACAGGAAATTAGTTCTTATTTTGGGAGCTTAGATCTATTTGCCAAAGATTTAGAAAAATGGCAGAAAGAAAAACAGCATATTATTATTCTGGTCAGGAATGAAGGGCGGGCTCAGCGGTTAGGGGAGATATTAGAAGAAAGAGGAGTAAAAAGATTTACTACGGGAAGAATGGAAGAATATGCTCACTTAAAATCAACCATCTTCATTTCTTATGGTTACCTAAATTATGGATTCAGACTTTCCAACCTCAAAATAGTCTTTATAACC
>JAUVOA010000298.1 GCA_030599445.1 Atribacterota bacterium
ATAAATATAGATAGAATTAGAGGATTATCAGTCTTTATAGGAAAAAATAGTAAGGTTCTGAAACGTAATAAATATAAGGGTTTCTGCGTTTTTTTGTTAGATAGGATAGTGTTTGTGCTTCTAAAATATGGAGAAAACAAGGAAAAAGGGCTAAAATATACATTTTTATGAGCTTGAAAGCTTTGCAAAATAAGGGTTTTAGCGAAATATTGTCGTAGCAGCGTTTCTTGAGGTGGCTTAAGGTGATTGTTCATATTTTTAAAATAGGCGCATAAAGCGGCTTAAAATGGCTTATTTTAGATGTGGGTGAAAAGCCTTATTTTATAAGGGGTTGAGTGAGGTTTTCTCAAAAAGAAGGATTTTGAAGTATTTTGTCGAATTTTAAAATATATAGAGAAAAATTAAAAAGGAGGGCACAATAAAATGAGAAGTATAAGCAAGAAATTTATAATTGCACTATTGATCGGGTTACTTTTATTTGGAATAGGGCAGGCAGTCTGGGCAGAAAAATGGGAGCCTTACCAATTTAAAGGAAATGAGTATTTTGAATATAAAATTTTATTGGAAGAAGATGAGGAGAAAGGGGAAGCTATCTATATTCTGGATATCAAAGAAAGTAGTGAAAAATCTACAAGTGGTGAAGAGGTCTTTGAAGTTAGTTATACTACCAAAGGAACTTTGACCAAAGACGAATTAGGAGCAGAGACAGCTTTCGGATTATGGGGTGTTTATGGAATATCCTTGAATATGCTGGTGATTAACCCAGCTTATGCTTTTTTCTTTAGCCAGATGGATTTGAAGGTAGGAGAAAAGATGAATTTCTTTGGAGCAGGTATAATAAAGGTAATAGGCAAGGAGAAGATTGCGGGAAGAGAAGGGTTTGTATGCCGGCTTTTCCAGGCTGATGAAGAGGATAAAATGATAGCCGAATGGATTATTGACCCGGACTTAGCCCTTCCTCTTAGGAGCAAGATATTTGAGGATAATGAATTACAAGGTCAAATTGAACTTGTAAAATATATGCAATATTAGAAAAAACTGAATAAGGTAAATTTTTGAAAATATTTTACAGGACAGCAAAAAACAATGAGTGAAATTCTTTTAAAAAAACTGAAGGCCGAAATGAAGATTAATCCTGAGAAGGTAGCCCTTTCTTTGGAGAATTTCATAAGAGAATATACCGAAAAATTAGAAAGAGAGGGAGTAATATTAGGATTAAGCGGGGGTATTGATTCGGCAGTTATTGCGGCTTTGTGTGTGCGGGCACTTGGTCCTGAGAAAACTTTAGCTTTAATTATGCCCGAAAAAGATTCAAAAAAAGAGCACACAAAGGATGCCTTAAATTTTGCACGAGAATTAAATATTGAAGCAAAGTTTGTTGATATTACTCCTTATCTTGAAGAACTTGGCGTATATAAACTGTTTCCTTTGGATAAAATTCTTTCTTCAGGGAGATTAAAAGGAGCCGTTATTAGAAAAGCATATCATTTCTATGAGAGAAAGACGGGGAAGCTTCCTTTTCTGGAAAGTCTTTCAGGTTTTAAAGACAAAGAATTTAACTCTTATCTGGCTAAAGGCAATGCCTATTATCGGGCAAAACACAGATTAAGAATGATGCTGCTCTATCTTTATGCAGAATTAGAGAATAGGTTGGTGGTGGGGGCAGCCAATAAGAGTGAATACAAAATTGGATTTTTTATAAAACATGGTTGTGATGATGCTACTGATATTATGCCCCTTCTGAATCTATATAAAACTCAGGTAAGAGAGCTTGCTCAATATTTAAATATTCCCGCAAGAATTATAAAGAAGCCTCCCTCACCCGATGTTATGCCAGGTATTGTTGATGATGAAGAAGTAATAGGTATTTCTTACGAGAAGATGGATTTAATTTTATTAGCCCTGGAAAAAGGTTGGAAACTTGCCGATATAGTGAAAGCCCTGGGAATAGAAGAAGACGAAGTTATTTATGTAAAAAATTTGATGCAGAAATCAGAACATATGCGAAAAATTTTTATTCCCGAAGATTATTAAAAGTTTTAAAATGCCGATGAAAACCTTATATTAAATAATTTTAATTTATTTGGAGAGTAAAAAATGGATAATTGGAAATCAATACTAAATGCTAACCCAATAACCTGGTTATTGGAGGACAACAATCCTTCAGTAAAATATTTTACTTTAATCGATGTCCTGGAAAAAGCGGAGAATGATCCTGAAGTGAGAAAAACCAAAGAAGAGATTATGAAGAAGGGGGTAGTACCCAAAATTTTGGCTAAACAGAAAGATGGAGGATACTGGGAAGATTCACAAAAATTTTATACAGCCAAATATAAAGGAACGGTTTGGCAAATTATTATCCTTGCAGAGCTTGGTGCAGACGGAAGAGATGATGGTATTAGAAAGGCTTGCGAATTTATCCTTGAAAACTCACAAGACTGTGAAAGTAATGGTTTTTCTATTTGGGCCAGTACCAAGACAGGAGGAGGTAGATTTAGTGGCGTTATACCTTGCTTAACCGGGAATTTAGTTTACAGTTTAATTAAACTTGGTTATCTTAAAGATGAAAGGATTCAAAATAGTATAAATTGGATTACTACTTATCAGAGATTTGATGATGGAATAAAAGATACACCCGAAGATTGGCCTTACGAAAAATGGGTTATATGTTGGGGTAAACATTCCTGTCATATGGGGGTAGTAAAGGCTTTAAAGGCCTTAGCAGAAATTCCTATTAGCCAAAGAAATAAGGAGGTTAAAAACACCATTGAGGAGGGGGCAGAATATCTGCTTAAGCACCATATTTATAAAAGAAGTCATGATTTGAGC
>JAUVOA010000087.1 GCA_030599445.1 Atribacterota bacterium
CTGAGATTGTAGAAGAAGTTTATACAGTAGAGATATATGAAAGTCTTTCTAAAAAATCAGAAAAATTACTAACCGATTTAGGTTACCAAAATATCAAATTTAAGGTTGGAGATGGCTACCATGGTTGGGAAGAACATGCCCCTTATGATGCCATCATAGTAACCTGTGCTCCTGACCACGTGCCTCCATCTCTTCTTCAGCAGATTAAAGATGACGGAGGTCGAATAGTAATACCCGTTGGCGGAATATGGATGGTACAAACTTTAATGAAGGTAGAAAAGACAGGGGGGAAGATTAAATCCAAAGGGATTATCGGAGTAAGATTTGTTCCCATGATTGGACATAGTAGGTAAATTTTGTTAGTATACATAAAAGGTAGGCCAAAAATTATGGGAAATTTAAAGATTGGTATACCACAAGCGCTTCTTTATTATGAATATTTTCCTCTATGGAAAAATTTTTTAGAAGGCTTAGACGCAGAAGTGCTTATCTCTGGTCCGACTACTAAAGAGATACTCGATTTAGGAGTAAAGTCAGCTATTAGTGAAATTTGCTTTCCGGTCAAGGTATTTTATGGACATGTGATGAGTTTAAAAGATCGAGTAGATTATTTATTTGTCCCTCGGATGGTCTGCGTAGAAAAAAGTGCTTATTTTTGTCCTAAATTTTTAGGTCTTCCCGATATGATAAAAAGTTCTCTTTCTTCTCTCCCACCTCTAATTGAACCTACTATTGATATAAGAAAATCAGCTACCAATTTTAAAAATTCCTTTTTAGCGGTAGGAAAGTTATTTACTAATAACTCTAAGAAGATTTATCAATCTTTCCATGAAGCACAGAGAAACCTAAAATTATATTTAAAATCAAAAGAAAATGAATTAGACCAAAAAATTATCAGTCAGCAATATAATAAAAAATTACCCCAAAGAGATTTAAAAAATTCTCTTAATATCGCTATTTTAGGCCATTCTTATCTAATCTATGACTATTTTATTAATTTGAATTTAATTTCCAAGTTAAAAAAAGCGAAAGTAAATGTCTTAACTGCTGAAATGGTTAAAAAAAGAGAGATAAAAAGACAACTTAAGAAATTAAATAAACCCCTTTTCTGGACTCTTTCTAAGAAGGCATTAGGTTCAGCGTTCTACTTCTTGGAGAAAAAGGTTGACGGAATAATTCATCTGACTTCTTTTGAGTGTGGGGAAGATTCTATAATTGGAGAAATAATTCATCAGGAGAGTCAAAAATATCCTTCAGTTGCCTATACTGAGTTTGTCTTTGATGAACATACCGGAGAAATCGGAATTGATACTCGAACAGAAGCCTTTCTGGATATGATTGTAAGGAGGAAAAGATATGAAAGTAACTTTGCCTAATTTAGGCAATCTTACTTCTATTGCCGGAAAAGCATTATTTTCTAACCTTGGGCACGAAGTAATTCTTCCCCCTCCCAATACCAAGCGAACTCTTGATTTAGGGGTAAGATATGCCCCGGAATATTGCTGCCTTCCCTTAAAGATTGTGCTGGGAAATTTTATCGAGGCCTTAGAAAAAGGGGCAGATACAATTATAACGGTGGGAGGATGGGGGCCCTGCAGGTTTGGATATTATTCTGAGATTCAAAGAATGATTTTAAAAAGTTTAGGTTATAAATTTGAAATGATTTCTATGGAAGCTCCTCGCGGGAATCTTATTCGAATGTTAAATTATATTAATCGATTGAGAGATAAGAGATCTCTCCCTTCTTTTATAAAAGCTCTTAAATTAGCTTGGGCTAAATTTGGCACCATAGAAGAATTAGAGAAAGAGGCCTTAAAAGCAAGACCTCGAGAAAATATAAAAGGTGAAACTTCTCAGGTTCTTAAAGCAGGACTCTCTTTGATCGATAATACTAATACTATCGAAGAGATAGAAAAAATTAAACAGAAAACCTTATGTGATTTTAATGAAATAATCAAGACCAATAAAACTAAAGATGTAATTAAAGTTAAATTAGTGGGAGAATTTTATGTGGCTCTCGAACCTTTTGTTAATCATAATATTGAAGAGAAACTCGGTTATTTAGGAGTAGAAGTAGAAAGAGGGGTAAGTGCTCGACCTTGGATTACCTCTCTTTTAAAATTTTTAAGAAAAGATAATATACAAGAAGAAATTATCGAAAAAGCAGCAAAACCTTATCTTGCTCAATCAGTAGGTGGTGAAGGTCAATCTACAATTGGCCATATTGTATTAGCCTCAGAAAAGGGGATGGATGGAGCTATTCAGGTAATTCCTTTTACTTGTATGCCGGAGGTTGTGGCTGAAACTATAAACAAAAAAGTGAGTGAGGACCTGGATTTTCCGGTACTCACTTTAATTTATGATGAGCAAACCGGAGAAGAGGGATTGGTTACCAGATTAGATGCTTTTGTAGACCTCTTGAAGATGAAAAAACCTGAAAGGCATCCAATAAAAAGATAGATTTTAATTAATCCGTGTAATCATAATTATAATCTATATAATAAGATATGATGGTTATACTGGAGGGGGTGAAAGAAAATGTCAGAGTTTTTAGGAGTTGATGTCGGATCAATAAGTACAAATCTTGCTCTCATTAATGAAGAAGGGGAATTACTAAATGAAGTATATCTTAGAACACAAGGACAGCCGATAGAAGCCATAAAAGAAGGCATAGAAGGGATGAGACAAAGTATTTCCTTAAATTCTATTAATGTAAGAGGTGTGGGTACTACCGGAAGTGGGCGAGTATTGGCTGGAACAATAGTAGGGGCTGATATAGTAAAAAACGAAATTACTTCCCAGGCGGTAGCAACTTTGCAAATTAATCCACAGGTTCGTACTATCTTTGAGATTGGTGGACAAGACTCTAAAATAATAATATTACAAAATGGAATCGTAGTCGATTTTGGGATGAATACTATATGTGCAGCTGGAACTGGCTCTTTTCTTGACCAGCAGGCGTATAGATTAAAAATTCCTATTGAAGAATTTGGAGATTATGCCTTGAAATCGACTAACTCAGTAAGGATAGCAGGGAGATGTACTGTATTTGCAGAGTCAGATATGATTCATAAACAACAATTAGGTTATGAGAAAAAAGATATTATTGCTGGTCTATGTGCAGCCCTGGTAAGGAATTATTTAAATAACGTGGCTAAAGGGAAAAAGATTTGCTCTCCTATCTTTTTTCAGGGAGGAGTTGCTTCCAATTCCGGAATAAGAAAAAGTTTTAAAAAAGAATTAGGAGAAGAAGTTGTTGTGCCAGGTAACCATAAAGTTATGGGCGCAATAGGGGCAGCTTTATTGGCTAAGGAAGAGTTTGAAAGTACTGGAAAAGAAACAAGTTTCAGAGGATTTGATTTAGTAGAAAAAGAGTATCGCACCAGAGGGTTTGAGTGCGATGGTTGCCCTAATCGTTGTGAAGTAGTAGAAATATTTATAGAAGATGAACTGGTTGCTCGTTGGGGCGATAGATGTGGTAAGTGGTCACTTAATTATAGCCAGGTTGTAACTTGAGAAATCTAAAAGTTAAATCAGAAATAACAAAAATATGTTAATGTTTTATAACATATGAAAAAATTAAATAAATACAAAGTAAAGTAGGGCAAGCTAATAATTAAGAAAACTATTAGTTTGCCCTACTTTTGTGTTTTATTATTTGTTACAAGAGAAGCTTGCTATCCATTCTGGCTCAGGTGGAGGGTTGGAATCTAATATTTTTCTCCATTCTTCATCAGTTAATCTATTTTCCATCGGCTGTTTGAATTCATAATAACTAAAGGTTGGTCCCACTCCTAATAGTATGTGGCCTTCAGGAAGTTTATAAGCTATTACTGCAGTTTTAATATAACCCACTCCCTCTTCTAAAACTTTTTCAGTATTAATATCTGTGTGCACATCAGCCACTAAAACTGTTTTAAATACCTCCGGGTCGACTTCTCCGCCTGAAACAGTGCTGATTAAACCTTCAGAGATACTCCCGAAGTTTTCGATAAAACTGTACTCATTATCATTTAACGGAATGTTTTCCAACTCTTTTTTAGAGATGTCCAGTAATTTACCTAATATTTCTGCAAATCTATTAAGACCTGCCTCTATCATTAATTTTTCTAATTCTTCTTGAGGAATTAAGCTCTTAAATCCCAGGTTAGTCATCTTTGTTAGAGTCAAGAGTCGGGCATAAAATTCTGGTACTGGCTCAACATAACCGACTACAGGAGGTTCAAAGATTCCTCCCATCTCGGCCATAGTATAACTCTGTTTGACATATAAAAGGGTATCATGTCTTAATTCAGTCCAGGAAGCCAGGGCTGTATTTAATTCTTTATCTTGCCAGGCTTCGGTTTGCATAAAAGTAGGGTAGCCCTGGCCAAATTCATTCCACAAAGATTTTAAGACATAGAGCCAATTCAAATAAAGATTTTTAGACCAGTCCTCCCTGGAAAGAGAATCTACCTCTTTTTTCAATTCAGAAAACTTCTTTTCATAATCTGAATATTGAGTATCTCCTGAGCTTTCTAAAATTTCTTTAGCCCTTACAGAGCCTAGTAGAGCCATTAGATCCAGTCCTCGAGGGAATCCTCTTACTTCTCTCATAGCTGGTGGGGGACAGGCTTTTACCTCGGTCTTAACCCAGGTGAAAGGTCGGTCTTTTCTATATTCGGCATAAATATCGTCCCAGGTAAAAGTGAAGGGTTTTTCTTCAGTAGGTAAAGGAGGTTTTGGTCCCACGTATTCGCCACTATAAGGGGAAACAATTTCGGAAAAGAGCCAGGAATCTAAAGTAAATCTTTGTCCCATTAATCTAAATCCTTTGGTTTTTTCCAGAAGTTCTTTGGCCTGTAGTTTTAAAGCCTGAATTTCTTTCTCGGAAAGAGGAGGGCAGGGCATTAGCAATTCACAAGCTCCTAATCCACTGTAAATTTTAGGACTGTAAGGAAAATCTAAGATAGCTTCTTTGAGTTCTAAATAATCTTCCTCTATTTTTTGAGGATTTATTTCATCTTTAAATAATTTTTTTAATACCTCATTGTATTCGTTTGGACCTAAATCATCAGAGAATCCCACCAGAAAAGAGGTAATAGCATATATTCTGTTCCATCTTTCTTGAAGGTCTTGATTCTGAGAAAATTGATTGGCTAACAAGAAAGCCTGCAGAGTTTGAATTCGGGCATCATATTCAGAAACAATTCCCCCTATATTACCGGTGCAGATGGATTCTCCGGGGGATAAAAGGGAAGACCCTTCAATTAAGGCAGTTATCCTTCCATACCACATTATAGCTTTAAAGTAATTTTTAAGTTTTTCTGATTTAGTGTAATGGCCTCGGGGGACATATTGGGAATAATCTTCCTGATAAATAAATAATGGGGAATACTCCCAGCCTTTATGTTCTTCAATTAGCTCGATTTCTTTTTGTACCAGGTCTTTCACTAAATCGGGGATTTCAAAAATATATCTATTAAATTCTGTTTCACTAAAATACTTAAAACTGGCTTTATCTCCATAATGTTGTTTTACTCCCTCTATGAACATTTTACAGACTTCCGGATCCATTTCCGGACTGCAATATTCTTCTCTCAAAGTTTCATCACTCATTGTCTGATTTATCTTTGGTTTTAAAAGTTCTAAAGCCACAGAGAGATAAGCTACATTTCTTTTGGCAGCTTCTTTTAAATTTCCGTTAGTTTCATAATATTCTTTCAGAGATTCTTCTAATAAATTTTTACTTACTGCCCATATATCTTTGTAAAAGAGGTCTCTTTCTAATTTCATTAAGGTAGTATCAAAGAAGATATGATAATAATGTAAAAGAGAGTCAGTGGTAATAAAAATAGGTAAATCTTTCTCTCCGATGACTTTATAATAAGCTACGAAATCATCCTTGGGGTAAGCCTTTTGGCGAGAAGACATAAGAAAAACTCCCCGTTCAGCAATATCAAGAGGAGTAGGGATAACCACAAAACCATTATTTTTTAATAGGGAGAGAGCTTTAGGAGAAAGTTGAATCTTCTCTGAGAAATTTTGATAATTGGAAATTTTTACAATGCTTAAAGGTAAGGGATATGCAGGAACGCTTGGAGTAACCTCTAAGTCCTCAAGCAGCATATCATCTGGCTCAATTAATTGTTTGGTTAGGGTAACTTCACCAAAGGCATTACCCGTAAAGGCGAAGAAAATAATAGATATTAAAACAACTAAAATGATTTTTAATAAATTGAAAATGTTTTGTCTTCTTATATTTTTAAAATTTAATTTATAAAATAAATTTAACATGATTACCATCACCTTTCGATTTTTATTATACCACCCTTTATTTCATCTACCAACTTATCATCTGAGCGTTTAGCTAATTGTACTAAAAATTCACTTGCTTCATTCTGTTCCATTAAAACAGGCTGACTCAGGTTAATTTGGAGAGGAAAGAGCCGATAAACTAAATTCTTAGGATAAATTTCTAATCCTACTGCCAGACCCTGTTGAGTTTCGGGAGAAAAATATTGATCAAAGATAAAATTTCCCAGAGAATAAAAGATAAGTTTTCCCTGATATTTTTCAATGTTTTGTACTACATGAGGGTGATGACCGATTATTAAGTCTGCTCCTGCTTCGATTAGCTGATGGGCTAATTTTTGTTGGGCTGAAGAATTGATTAATTTATATTCTTCACCCCA
>JAUVOA010000271.1 GCA_030599445.1 Atribacterota bacterium
AAAGGGGGTCTTAATAATAAAACATTCAAACATCTGGCTGGGTACTATAGATTTTTCAAAGAACTAAAGTAGTCTTAGTCTTAAGAAATGACAGATTCCATACTAACAAAGATGAAAGGTATTGTCAAGGATTATTTTAGTTATTTTTTTAGAAGGATTTAAATATTTTTACTGGGTTAAAATTAGTACTTCTGACAACTATAATTATAGTATACTCGGGAGAGAAATGCAAGGAGCAAATAAGAAAGTATCGAGTATATAGTATATAGTATCGAGTTAAGAAAGAGAAAAAAATACAAAAAAGTAGTATTCTTCTTTTCTTTTTCGTTCTTACTTCTGAATACTGGATTCTGACTCCTGACTTCTCTTTTCCTATCCACTATAGGAAAGGTTTATTGTGATACGCCTCTGCTTCTTTCTCTTTTTTATTTTCTTTACTATATACTATATACTCGATACTCGATACTAATTATCCTATCCGCTCTACGCTAAGCGCTGTACGCTAATAATTTTCACTTAAAAAATATTTATGTACTCTTAAATCTTCAGTTAATTCTGGATGAAAAGATGATACTAATATATTTTTTTGTTGGGCCATCACAATTTTTCCTCTAAATTCAGCTAAAATTTTTACTTCCTTCCCTGCCTCTTTGATATAAGGAGCTCTAATGAATACTGCTTTAAAAGGTTTTCCGTTAAAATCTTTTATTTTTAACTCAACTTCAAAACTATCTACCTGTCTTCCAAAGGCATTTCTTTCTACCACAATATCGATTAAATTAAATCTTATCTGCTCATTGCCTACAACCTTATTTGCTAACAAAATCATCCCTGCACAGGTTCCAAATATAGGCATCCCCTCTCTACCTTTTTTAACAATCTCTCGGTCTAAGCCGTATATCTTAGCTAATTTACCAATAGCAGTGCTTTCGCCTCCGGGTATTATTAATCTATCTACATTTTCTAAATCTCCAACCGTTTTTACCTTGATTCCCTCAAAGCCACACCTTTTTATCATCTTTAAATGTTCTTCTATTGCTCCCTGTAGGGACAATACTCCGACTTTCAAGATTACCCTTTACTCCTCTCTGGTTCATTTTTTAATCTAATTTTTAGTTTACCATCCTCTGTCCTGCATCCGTTCAGCTGCGGCAATTTGAGAAATTTCTATTCCTTTCATCGCTTCACCCAATCCTTCTGAAACTTGAGCGATAATTTTAGGATTATCATAATGGGTAGTAGCTTCTACAATAGCTCTCGCCCTTATTTTGGGATCGTCTGATTTGAATATTCCTGAACCTACAAATACTCCATCTGCTCCTAACTGCATCATTAAAGCTGCATCAGCAGGAGTAGCTATTCCTCCGGCAGCAAAATTAACCACTGGTAATCTTCCTTTTTGAGCTACCCCTTGCAAAAGTTCAAAAGGAGCACCCAATTCTTTGGCTTTGGTCATCAATTCTTCTTTAGGCATATTTTTTAATCTTCTTATTTCATCCATAACCTCTCGCATATGCCTCACCGCTTCCACAATATTTCCTGTCCCCGGTTCTCCCTTAGTTCTAATCATGGCTGCACCTTCTCCTATCCTTCGCAAAGCTTCGCCTAAATTTCTTGCTCCACAGACAAAAGGAACTTTAAAATTCAATTTATCTATATGATAATTTTCATCAGCAGGAGTTAACACTTCACTTTCGTCAATATAATCTACTCCTAAAGCTTCTAAAACCTGGGCTTCCACAAAATGCCCAATCCTTGCCTTAGCCATTACCGGAATAGTTACAGCTTTCATTATCTCTTTTATTATTTTAGGGTCAGCCATCCTGGCTACACCGCCTGCAGACCGAATATCAGCAGGAACCCTCTCTAAAGCCATAACTGACACTGCGCCTGCTTCTTCGGCAATTTTTGCCTGCTCTGCATTCACCACATCCATTATTACTCCGCCTTTTAACATTTCAGCCAAACCTTTTTTTAGCTTATAAGTACCTTTTTCTACCATTTATTTACTCTCCTCTCATGTGCGTTCTATTAATCTATTTATATTATAATAGAAAAAAATATAAAAACAACTAGTATTTTATTCGTGCCTCGAATAAAATACAGTAACAAGTAATACGTAATGAGTAACAAGATTATAAGAAGATACCGCAAATCTTCATGGACTTACGGTATCCTTTTTTATAATTAATACTTACTATCTCTGGTTAAGAGATTACCTACATTAGAATTTATTCTTTAATTTTTTCAAAAGTTAAGGCCAGTCGTTCATACATCTTCCAACGTTTTAAAACCCCTTCTTGAGCTTCTTTTAACAATTTCTTAGCTACTTCCGGCATGGTTCGGGTAAGCATTTTGTATCTATTTTCATTATATATATATTCTTCCAAAGGAATGCTCGGAGCTTTGGAATCCAATTGGAGAGGGTTTTTCCCTTCTTCAGCAAGATCTGGATTGAATCTTATTAAGGGCCAATATCCCGATTTAACTGCCAGCTTTTGTTGCTCTAAACCACGAATCAAATCATATCCATGGCTAATACAATGACTATAAGCTATGATAAGAGAAGGACCATTAAAGGCTTCTGCTTCCCGGAAAGCTTTAATCACTTGCGCATCATTGGCCCCCATTGCTACTCGAGCTACATATACATCTCCGTAGGAAATTGCCATCATTGCCAGATCCTTCTTAAAAGTTCTTTTGCCTCCGGCAGCGAACTTTGCAATTGCCCCAAGAGGAGTCGCTTTAGACATCTGTCCACCAGTATTAGAATAAGTTTCTGAATCTAATACTAAGATATTGACATTACGCCTCTGGGCAATAACATGATCCAATCCTCCATAACCGATATCATAAGCCCATCCATCTCCTCCTAAAATCCATACACTCTTTTTAGTAAGAACATCTATCAAGCTAAGCAAGTCTTTTGCTTCTACTTTGTCTATTTTTTTCAATTTCTTTTCTAATATTTTTACTCTTTCTCTCTGTTTGTATAGT
>JAUVOA010000108.1 GCA_030599445.1 Atribacterota bacterium
GCCTTAGTCGGACATGAATCGATACATATTGTACAATCACCACAATCTCGCTGAAGGGATTCATCTGTGTCTAATTCTAATTCGGTTATGATTTCTCCCAAAACTACCCAGGAACCAAATCTTTCGGTAATAATTATCCCGTTTTTCCCATACCAACCTATTCCGGCCCGTTGGGCAATTGGCTTTTCTGTTAAAGATATATAACAAGATTTATTTTTAGATTTATATTTAGAATCAGTCTCTCGATTTATAAAATTAACTATTTTTTTTAGTTTTAATTTTACATCGTAATAAAAATTACCGATATCATATTTAGCAATTTTCCCCAAGGGTTGATTTTTATCCTGAACATCTTCTGTTTCTTCTATCAAATAACACTGAGCGACACTAATTATAGATTTCGCTCTTTTCAGAATACTCCTCGGGTTACATCTTTTACTAATTTTATTCAGATTTAAATTATTAGGTCTTTTTGAAATATTTTTAAAGGCGTAGTAATCATTTTCAGGAATATAACCCTTTTCTACACTTTCTATAATGTGTTTTTCTGCTTCCGGAAAGCTTTCGGTATTAGTAATCCTGACGATATCTAAACCAATCTCTCCCCCCAACACTTTTATCTGTGAGGCTAACGACATAAATTCATCCTAATTTTTTAATTTCAATCTTTTTTCTTAAAAGCTTGGATCATAATAGTTATACCTACAGCAATCAAAATTACCGGCCATAGTTTGTTCCAACCTACCCAGGGGAAGAAACCGTTTAATAAAAAGATTAGACCTATAGCTATTACTATTATGCCTCCTAAAATCCTTCTATTTTTCTCTGATTTATGAGAAGGTTCTTTTGATTCAAAATGTTCTTTAACCTCTTCAATTACATCCTTTGCGCCCTTTTTGACTTTTTCTTTTATATTTTCTCTCTCTTCAAAAGCTTCATCAGAAATCTGATCAGGATTCTTAGGGATTACAATCCAGGCAATAATATAAGCGACAACTCCTGCTCCTCCTAAAAGTACAACCAACACTGTTAATAATCTCACTAAAGTAGAATCTATATCAAAATATTCTGCTATCCCACCACTTACACCGGCGATCATGTAATCCTTTCTCGACCTATAAAGTTTTTTCTTCATAATTAAATTTACTCCTTTCATAATTTACTAATTTACCAATTTACCGATTGGCCAATTTACCAATTAAATTAGTCGTTAGTATTTAGTTAGCTAGTTAACTAAATCTACCCGCTCTATGCTATCTTTTATATCCAATCATCCTCAGAAATTCTTTTCGTTCTTGAACATCTTTATCTGTCTCTACTCCTTTGGGTGAATTCCCGTCAATAACTCCCAATACTCCTCTTCCTAAATTAGTTTGGGCAATCACAACCTCAACTTCATTGGCAGTAGCACAGAATATAGAACAGATTTCAGGACAATTTTTTATAGCGTTTAGTACATTGATAGGAAAAGCGTCTTTTAAAACAATAATAAAAACATGTCCCGCTCCAATAGTTTTTACATTCTTTATAGCCAGGGCTTTCAGTTCTGAATCATTTCCTTCTGCCCTTACCAGACATGGACCTGAAGCCTCATTAAAAGCCAGACCAAATTTTATTCCCGGCACTGCATTAACCATTAACTCATAGAGGTCTTCTGCAGTTTTAATAAAATGAGTCTGACCAATAATAATATTGGAATCTTCGGGAAATTCCATTCTTATTGTTTTTAGCTCCATTTTTATTACCCCTCTTTTTTTGATAATATTCTTCACCAAAACCTTTTTCCTTCTATTTTATTAAAATATAAAAATAATTTTTCCCCATTTTATTAACTTATTTTTTTTATTATGATATAATTATTTACATTTTACCATAGTTTAGATAAAAAATTTAGTATTAAACTCATCTTAAGGAGCCTCTTAATGAATTTTTTGACTAAAATTCGTCAATCATTATTTATCGAGCAAAATGTTTCCGTATTATCTTTGACGGTTTTATTTGTTCTTATCGCCTTTTTTAGCTGGTATCCTGTTCTTCCTATTTATCTTCAAGAATTAGGAGCAAATGATTTTCAAGTGGGATTTTCGTATACCTTGCTTGCCCTATCTTCTACTTTAATGCAATTTTTAGGAGGAATACTTTCTGACCATTTTGGTCGTAAGTTATTAATAATTATTCCAAGCTTTGTCTTTCCTCTCTTATATTTTTTAGCAGGCAACGCTTCTCATTGGATCACTTTAATACTTTTCCTTACTATTGCTAATAGTTTAAGCGCTCTTCAATTACCTTCTTTCTATTCGATGATTGCTGAATCTGTTTCAAAAAATAAAAGGGGTATAGCTTATAGTGGATTTGAATTATTTGTTATTTTAGGAATTACTATAGGCCCGGCTATAGGGATGATATTGATTCCCCGAGTAGAAATCAGATACCTGTTTTATTTCACTTCTTTTGTTACTTTTTTGTGTGCCATAACCAGAGTACTCTGGTTAAAAGAGACTCATCATTTTCGTATAAAAATTAATAAATTTGATTCTTTTAAAAATTTATTTAATAAAAAGATGTTACTTACTGTCTTAGCCCTTTCTTCTCTCTTTCTTTTATTTAATCTTACTACTCACGGACCTTTTATCTCTTTATATGCCAATGAAGTAATGAATTTAGATAAATCTAAAATTAATTTACTTTTTGCATTAGGGGGGTTTGCGGCAGTTATATACAGTCTCTGGGGAGGAAAAATCATTGATAAATGGGGCAGTAAAAAGGTTCTATTGTACAGTGCGTCAGGTCTGGGAATATTTTTAATCTTGTGGAGCTTAAGTTCTCCTTTGTGGCCGGCCATTACTCTATTTGCAATATTATACGTTTTTTTCCAGAGTTGTCATATTGCTTATGGCTCATTTCTGGCTGATATAACTCATCAACAATCAAGAGGATTAGTTATCGGATTTATCGGGACCTGTACCGGTTTAATCGGTTCTATTGGACCTTCCCTGGGAGGATATTTAAAGTTCCAGTTTGGTCCCTCATCACCCTTCTGGGCTGGATTGATATTTGCCTTAATAACTTCTCTCTTGCTTATAAAAATAAAAGAATAAAAAAAATTATTCTCTCAACAAAAAACTGATTTAAAATTAGCTTATATACCAAAATTAGTGATAAAATATATCAGATAAAAGGAGATGAAGATGGAAAAATTAAATAATAAAGAATTAAAAAAATACAAAGCCATATTTTTTGATTTTGGTGGAACATTAATGTGTGCTGAAAGTGACCATATCGCTCATTTACATATGATGAAAGAGGTTATTCAAAAATATAATCTTTCTGCCTCCCCGGAAGATATGGTAACTAAATATAATTCTTTTCTATTTACCAAAGAAATGACTTTGCTGGATACCGACCCGGAAGAAAAATCCTTTACACCTCTTCGAGAATCAACTGATAGAGCTTTTCGGGGAACGCTTTCACAATGCAATCTTGAATCTTCAAACGAAGACTTACGATGGTTCAAAAAAATATTTTTAGGAAACCATAAAAAATATTTAAAATTATTCCCGGAAACTTTAGAAATTATCAGACAAATTAGAAATAATAATTCAATTCATATAGGAATTATAAGCGATATAGATACCGATTTCTTAAAATTTCAATTCGACGCGTTCGGAATAAGCAAGCTCTTTGACTCTATTACCACCTCGGAAGAAGTTCAAATTTACAAACCGAAAGAAAAAATCTTCCAAGTCGCTCTAAATAAAGCAAGTTGTCAGGGAAAAGAATCTATTATTGTTGGTGATTCTTATAAAAAAGATATTGTAGGCGGAAAAAACGTGGGGATGACTACCATCTGGATAAACAAATTTCAACCTGATAATACAGATACGGAAAAAGCAGATTTTACAGTTACTCATCTAAAAGAAATATCCCCTATCTTAAAGGAGCTTATTAAATAACCTCCACCCTGTTTTTTACCATCTATATATTAACAAATATCTCAAATATAATGTAGTATGATATACTACACGAAAAACATTTATAATTTAAGGATACAATATGTTTTTAAATCAAGAAAATTTATATTCTCTCCCTGCAAAAAAAAATAAATTATCATTTATTTTCAGATTGTTCATGGTTCTATTGATTGTAACATTTGTAATTTTTTATCAAAATATTTCTTTAAATACAAGCAATACTGCATATGCTGAGGAAACAATTATCCCCATCCTGGCCTATCACAATTTTACTACAAAAGAAAGCAGTAGTTATAAAATTAATATTGTAGAATTTGAAAAACAGATGGATTATTTAGCCACCCACAATTATTCGGTAATCTCTCTCTCCGAATTACTTAAGGGGCTAAGAGATAGCCAACTTCCACCAAAACCAATTGTAATTACCATCGATGATGGTTTTAAATCTACTTACACTTTAGCCTATCCTGTATTAAAAAAATATAACTTCCCGGCAACTCTCTTTATATATACCAATTTTATCGAGAAAAATAATGGCAGTTTAACCTGGGAAGAGATTAGAGAGATGACCAAAAATAATATTGAAATCGGTTCTCATACCCTAAGTCATTGCAACCTCTTGAAATATAAGAAAAATGAAAATTATGAGACTTATTTAGCTCGAATTAGAAGGGAAATTTTTTTATCGAAAGAAATTTTAGAAAGCAAAATAGGAAGTAAAGTAAAATTCTTCGCCTATCCTTATGGAGCTTACAGTCCTATAATAAAAAATTTAGTTATCCAAGCAGGTTATGAAGGAATTGTTAATGCTAATAGTATGAATAATACTCTCAATGCCCACCCTTTTTCCCTGAACCGACAAATAATTTTTGGTCAAAGTTCATTTAATTCTTTTATCCAGGTATTAAATCAACGCCCTTTTAATATTTCCCAAATCTTCCCCTATGACGGCATAATAGAAAACAACCAATTTATTAAGATAGGGGCAATTTTGGAGGGTGATAATTATGATGTAAAAACTCTATCTATGAAATTAGGAGGGGCAAAAGTAAAATTCGATTTTAATCCAAAAAATCGAGAAATTTCTTTTACCCCTGATTCTTTAAAACCTCTAATTAAAAAGTCTTATATTGTAAATATTACCGCTCTTGACAAAAACAGCCAACATCAGCGAAAAATCTCCTGGTTAATTACTATAAAATAATATCAAGATATTATTCTCCCAAATAAGCCTTTTTTACTCCTTCGTCCTTTAAAAGTTCTTCTCCGGTTCCTTGTAAAACAACCTTCCCGGTCTCCAGCAAATAAGCATAATCAGCTATTTCAATACAGCGAAAGCATCCTGCTCAACTAAAAACACTGTCATTTTTTTTATTTTTTAGTTTAATTTTTATTGTTTTTCCTTAGCTATCCCACTAAATTTTATACTAATATTTATTTTGTTTTGTGTTTTAATAACTTCACTCTTAGATAAAATGATGGTCTATGCTATCACCTGTAATTAGAAATTAATCATTATTAAAATTTTTTCGGAATTTATTGGAAATAAACAGAGCAGACACCATTGAGGTTATAGGAACAGTTAATATTAATCCGATACTTCCCGATAACCCTTGAATAATTTCAGTGCTAACCGTATTAAGATTTATGGCTCTAAAATAAGGCATATTATAAGCCATTAGAAGTATCATTATGCTTAAAGAACAACCGGCAAAAGCAAGAATTAAGGTATTAGCCATAGTTCCTATTATATCTTTTCCTACATTCATTCCTGATTTAAAGAGTTCTGCCTTACTTAACTCAGGAACCTTGTTA
>JAUVOA010000129.1 GCA_030599445.1 Atribacterota bacterium
CGCAATAATTACTATTGAATAAAAGACTAATCATTTTTTAGTTTAAAAACTTCACTCATATATACTGCAATTCATAAGCAAAAAATATAAAGGTGGTAAAATGAAATACAAGAATGTCCGGGAAATCTTAATGAATCTTATCCCCATAGGGGCATTCCTACTTGCGCTATTAATTGGGACAATTATGATTGCCTTTCTCGGAGTAAATCCCCTGGTTGCTTACCAGGCCCTGCTCAAGGGTGCGTTTGGGAGCATGAATGCCATAGCAGATACAATAGTCAAGGCGACTCCTTTGCTTTTTGTAGGGCTGGGAATCTGCATTGCCTTTCGTGCCGGCGTATTAAACATCGGAGGAGAGGGCCAGCTTGTAGCCGGGGCTCTCTCTGCAACCATAGTTTGTCTTAATTTTCCAAATTTACCGGGCTGGATACTGATTATAATTGCTTTGCTTGTCGGGCTTTTAAGTGGAGCAATATGGGCAGGAATTGCCGGATTTCTTAAGGCCTATTTTAAAGTAAACGAAATCCTGAGTACCATCATGCTGAATTATATTGCGGCCTATGGGATGAATTATCTTCTTCGCGGACCGATAATGGACCCACTCCAGATAGAACTTGGCTCCTTTATCCCTCAAACTACCCGTTTAACTCATGTAGTTGATCTTCCCCGTCTTATTCCTACCCGCCTGCATTTTGGAACAATAGTAGCAGTTGTTTTCGCTATTCTGGTTTATATTTTTCTCTGGCGGACGACAATAGGGTTTCGTATTCGCATGATAGGACAAAATATTCAGGCCTCGCGAGCTTCCGGAATTAATGTGCAAAAATATATGGTCCTTGCTTTTGTCTTGAGCGGTGCGTTAGTAGGGTTAGGCGGAGCAATTGAAGTGTTAGGAGTTCATCACCGGCTGTTCACCGACGGTTCTGTATCGGGTTTTACCGGCAGTGCGGGCTTTAACGGGATTGTGGCTGCCTTGTTTGGCCAGCTTCATCCTATCGGAACAATTCCGGCCTCCCTGTTATTGGGAGCACTTCTTACCGGGGCAAATAAGATGCAGAGAGTAGTGCAAATACCTTCTGCTTTGATCGGTGCTTTGAACGGCCTGATTGTACTCTTTGTAGTAGGAAGCGAGTATCTGCGCCGCAGTCAGGCTCGGCAGATAGAGCGAACTGCAGAAGTGAAAAAAAATTCCAAAAATATAAATAAAAAGGAGAACGAATAATGGAAGCAATTATTATCGGGATAGCAAAATCTGCAATTCGCCTTGCCACACCATATCTATATGCTTCCATTGGAGAAACGATAGGCCAGTTGAGCGGTGTCCTTAATCTTGGGGTAGATGGCGTTATGCTTATGGGGGCCTTTAGCGCCTTCTATACGGTTCTTAAAACCGGTAATCTTTGGCTTGGTTTATTGGTGGCAATAGTGGTCGGAGCGATATTTGGTCTTTTGATTGCCTTTATTAATGTTACCTTAAAAGCCGAACAGGGAATCAGCGGGATCGGAGTTTATATATTCGGTCTCGGATTAAGCAGTCTTTTATTTAGAACTATGGTGGGAACAGTTCAAGCAGTAAGCGGTTTCCCCCCTTTGTTTATCCCCTTGCTTTCTAATATTCCCATAGTGGGTAAAATCTTCTTCCAGCAAAACATCCTGGTATATGGTGCATTTGCTCTGATTCCTATCTCCTGGTTTATATTGAATAAGACACCTTTAGGCCTTAGTATTCGAGCTGTAGGGCAACACCCGGAAGCAGCCGATTCATTAGGGATTAATGTTGTGCGTATTCGTTATTTAACGGTAATATTTGGTGGAATGCTCTCAGGGATTGCCGGTGCATCTCTCTCTATTGCACTACTCAATGTATTTCAGCAAAATTTAACTAATGGGATGGGCTTTATTGCCGTTGCCCTGGTATATTTTGGAGCCTGGCGTCCGGCAACTGTTCTCACCGGTGCGCTTCTATTTAGTACTGTAAATGCTATTCAGATATGGGTTCAGGTAAAAGGAATTAATATTCCCTCTGATTTTACCTTGATGTTGCCTTATATTGTTACTATCGTGGTACTTGCCGCTATGGCTAAACGCTACGTACGTCCGCCCAAAGCATTAAACAAGCCCTTCGAGCGGGGGGAATAGTATAAGAGGAGGTGATTAATAAAATATAAAAGGTTTTAGAGTAATAAAAGTTTTTCTGTATTCTAATATTAAAAATAGGAGGATTGAAAGATGAAGTGGAAAAAAATTATAGTAATTCTTACTATGATAAGTATCTTTGTATTATCTCTTGGGATGGGAGCAAGTGCAGAACTCTTCCGAGTAGCATTCATTATGCCCAGCTCAATTAATGATTTTGCCTGGAGCCAGAGTATGTACGAAGCTCTGCTTACTATTCAAGAAGAGATGGGTAAGGAAGAATTTCAGTTTGTTTATTCAGAGAGCATGTTTGTAGTAGCGGACGCTGCTGCTGCTATTCGAGATTATGCCAGCGAGGGATATGATCTGGTAATTGCCCATGGTTCGCAGTATGGCGCATCTTTAACAGATATTGCTCCTGATTTTCCCAATACAAGTTTTGTCTGGGGATCTACCGCTAATGTTTTTACTGATCTTGGAATCACCAATGTATTTGCTTATGAACCTTTAGCTGAACAAGGCGGTTATGTTAACGGTGTTCTGGCAGCAAAACTTTCCGAGAGTAATGTTTATGGAGTAATCGGCCCGATTGAGACCGGTGATGCCAAACGTTATACCGAAGGTTTTAAGGTAGGTATAAAATCGGTAAAACCGGATGCTAAAGTAAATGTAACCTGGATTGGTTCATAT
This sequence comes from Atribacterota bacterium, assembly GCA_030599445.1. Classification (GTDB taxonomy): domain Bacteria; phylum Atribacterota; class Phoenicimicrobiia; order Phoenicimicrobiales; family Phoenicimicrobiaceae; genus Sediminicultor. Next base: position 2,827 of record JAUVOA010000129.1, read on the forward strand.
AGTGATGTTGCCCTTGCTTCCGAAGCAGCACAGACTCATATTGATGCCGGAGCAGATGTTCTTACCGGGACATCACAGATGACAGTCGGAGCAATCGGAGTAGCGAAACAGAGGGGGGCTCTCTGGTTCGGATATGATGTTGACCAATCTGCCCTTGCCCCTCAGAATGTGGTCGCAAGTGTAGATGTTGTTTGGGCAATTGCACTCAGACCGATGATTGAAATGATTAAGAAGGGAGAGAGAGGAGGTAAAATCTTTACTCTTAACTTAGCTAACGGCGGCCTCAAAATTATCGTAAATGATGAAGCACTTGTAGGTAAAACTATTGAGGATATAGTCAAAGGAAATATTGAGGTTAAATTAGAGAAGTAGAGAAAGATTAAGAGTGCCTATACGGAGCTCTGATTTACATTTTGATATGAAAAAAGGTATATCTAAAATAACAAATTTAACCAAAGTCGAAAAAGTAGAGATGCGGGGAATAGTTAAACAGTTTCCGGGTGTACTGGCGAATGACCGAATTGATTTTGATGTCCGTGCCGGGGAAGTTCATACCCTTCTTGGCGAAAACGGAGCAGGAAAAAGTACCCTGATGAAAATTCTTTACGGTATATATCACCAGGATAAAGGTGAAATTTACGTTAACGAAAAACTGGTTAACATTCGCTCTCCGCTGGATGCAATTCGACTGGGGATTGGGATGGTACATCAGCATTTTATGCTTGTCCCTACCCTTACTGTAGCAGAAAATGTAGCTTTAGGGCTTCATTCCTCGCGAAAATTTCTTCTTGATCTCGATGTTGTCTCAGAGCGCATTAAGGAGCTTGCCAAAGTTCATGGTCTCTATGTTGACCCGGGAGCAAAAGTATGGCAACTCTCCGTTGGAGAGCAGCAGCGAGCAGAAATAATAAAAATCCTATATCGTGGAGCTTCTCTCCTTATTTTAGATGAACCAACTGCTGTTCTTACTCCGCAAGAGGTGGAAGAACTCTTTCATGTCTTGCGGAGTATGATAAACAGAGGATACTCCATTATTTTTATCAGCCATAAACTTCATGAAGTTCTATCACTGAGTGACCGTGTGACTATACTTCGTGACGGCAAGGTGGTAAAAACTCTTCCCATTGCTGAAGTGACTAAAGAAAAACTGGCGCGTCTTATGGTGGGGAGAGAAGTCCTTTTTCAAGTCGAACATCCTTCGGTAAAGCTTGGTAAAGTATCCCTTGCTTTGGAGGGAATTTGGGCTCAGGGAGATGAGGACATCCCTGCCTTGCGGGGGATTGACCTGGAAGTGTATTCCGGTGAGATTCTGGGAATTGCCGGAGTTTCAGGGAATGGTCAACGTGAACTTGCGGAAATCATTGCAGGTCTACGGAAATCTACAAAAGGCAAAGTGTTTATAAAAGGGACTGAGGTTACCAATTGGTCTCCTTCCCAGCTTCTTGAGTATGGTCTTTCTTATATTCCCGAAGAACGAATGCAAGATGGTACGATACAAAAATTTACTGTAGAAGAAAATCTGATTCTTAAAGATCATATACATAAACCTTATGCTGATGGAATATTTATGAATTTCAAAAACATTGCCCGGGAAAGCGAACGTCGAATAAGTGATTTTGATATCAGGACTCCTTCTCGATATACTTCCTTAAAAAGCTTATCCGGCGGAAATATCCAGAAATTAATCCTGGCCCGAGAACTCTCCCGAAACCCCAGTGTTCTGGTAGCTGCCCAACCTACGCGCGGCTTAGATGTCAGTGCTACAGAATATGTTCATCGTCAATTGATTGAACAAAGAACAAAATTAAAAACAGCAACTCTTCTCATTTCTGATGATTTAGATGAAATTTTATCACTCTCTGACCGTATTGTAGTTATCTACGAGGGTAAGATTATGGGAGTGGTAAAACGAAATGAAGTTAGTGTTGAAGAATTGGGCATGATGATGGGAGGAGTACACAAAGATAAAATAAAATAGGCAAAAATGTAACAGGGGACCGTTGTACCGGCTCATTAATTCGATAACTTTTTCTAACTTACTTACTAAGGATTTGATAAGTATCTAGTTTTCATATACCCTCCATTCTATCTTACCAGGGTTTATTTCTACTAATTCCAATACTTTTTTATATATAAACAATATCCATAATCTGAAAATTAGATAGTATGTCCGTGCAACGCATAAAAATAATTTGACAAATGCAATGCATATTGCTAATATACTAAATATAAATATATATTGCATTATTAAAAGGAGGATATTAATGAAAAATATTAATAGTC
>JAUVOA010000090.1 GCA_030599445.1 Atribacterota bacterium
TCGGGTTGATGCATGTGTCACTTACGAGATTTGGAAAAAACTAAAAAAAGCAATGTTAGAAGTCTTTGATTCAGTAACCTTGGAAGATATGGTTAAAATACAAAAGAAGAAATTATCCAAGCAAAAAGATCGAATGTATTACATTTGATTGAGAGTTTGGTGATTAAAAGAAAAAAGGAGAGAATAAAATGACTAAAATTTTAAATGATGTAACTGAGTTAATTGGAAATACTCCCTTAGTAAAATTGAATAAGATAGCCAAGGATGTAAAAGCAAAGATTGTCGGAAAACTTGAATTTTTTAATCCCTGTGGAAGTGTAAAAGACCGAATTGGAATAAATATGATTACAGAAGCAGAAAAAAAAGGTTTTCTGAAAAAAGATTTTGTAGTTGTTGAGCCAACGAGTGGAAATACGGGCATTGCCTTGGCCTTTGTTTGTGCGATTAAGGGGTATAGATTAGTTCTCACGATGCCTGATACAATGAGTATTGAGCGAAGGAAGATGCTTGAGGCATTTGGCGCTGAAATAATTTTAACTCCGGGTAGTGAAGGAATGAAAGGAGCAATTAAGGAGGCAGAAAGAATTGTGAAAAAGAATTGTAAAGCATTTATGCCTCAACAATTTAAAAATCCTGCTAATCCTGAGATTCATCGGAAAACCACAGCTTTAGAAATTTGGAAAGATACAGATGGTAAAGTGGATATTCTTGTTTCTGGAGTAGGAACTGGTGGGACAATAACAGGTGTAGCTGAAGTAATAAAAAAGAGAAAACCATCGTTTGAAGCTATTGCTGTTGAACCTACCAATTCTCCCGTTCTTTCTGGTGGAGAACCTGGTTCACATAAGATTCAAGGGATTGGTGCTGGCTTTGTGCCAGACGTTTTAAACAGGGACATAATTGATGAAATAATCAAAGTAACTAATGAGGAAGCTATGATTTGTGCAAGGCGACTTACTAAAGAAGAGGGGATATTTGCAGGTATTTCTTCAGGAGCAGCGGTATGGGCAGCAATAGAAGTAGCCAAACGGAAAGAAAATAAGGGTAAACTTATTGTTGTTATTCTTCCTGATTTAGGTGACCGTTATCTTTCTACTGAACTTTTCCAATAATACTATAATACAAATATTAAAGATATACATCTATATGACATTTATATTCGTAATAACTTGTATTTAGGAGGTGGTGGAAATGTTATGGATCATGGATGGCTCCGGTTGGGGCATAAATAATGAAAAATCTGCTCTTGGGAGCAAGTTAAGAGTATGAAGAAATGTGGTAGTGTAATTGTAATTTTTCGTGGTAAAAAAAGAAAGGAGACATCAAAATGACTAAAACAATAACTGAAATTAATGAAAAAATATCAAAGGGAGATGTAGTTGTAGTAACGGCAGAAGAGATAATTAATATTGTGGAGGAAAAAGGTGTTGAAGAAACAGCTCAAATAGTAGATGTAGTAACTACAGGGACATTTGGTCCGATGTGTTCAAGTGGGACATATATCAATATCGGCCATGCAAAACCAAGAATAAAACTCGGAGGAGGGGCATGCCATTTAAATGATGTCCCGGCTTATTGTGGTTTTGCTGCGGTTGATATCTATCTTGGCTGTACAAATTTGCCTGAAGATGACCCTCGGAATAGAGTTTATCCTGGCAAGTTTGAATACGGAGGTGGACATGTAATTGAAGAGTTTGTCGCAGGTAAGGATATAAAACTTACTGCCACTGCCTATGGTACTGATTGTTATCCAAGAAGAAAACTGGAAACCTGGATAAACATTAAAGATGTTAATGAGGCAGTGCTTTTCAATCCGAGGAATGTTTATCAGAACTACAATGTTGCAGTTAATCTTTCTAATAAGCTTATATATACTTATATGGGTGCCCTAAAGCCTGGATTAGGTAATGCTAACTATTGTAGCGCTGGTCAACTTTCTCCACTATTGAATGATCCGTTATATAAAACTATTGGAATTGGAAGTAAGATATTCCTTGGTGGCGGAGTAGGTTATGTTGCCTGGCAGGGAACGCAGCATAATCCGACAGCTAAAAGAAAGGATAACGGTACTACATGTGCCCCGGCAGGTACATTAGCTGTGATTGGAGATCTAAAACAGATGAAACCTGAGTGGTTGCTGGGAACAAGTTTCCAGGGGTATGGAACAACACTCACAGTAGGAGTGGGGATACCTATCCCTATTATAAATGAAGAAATCTTACGCTATACAGCAGTTAAGGATAAAGACATCTATGCTCCCATTGTTGATTATAGTGAAGCATATCCACAGGTTAAACCAGGAGCCCTTGGCGAAGTCTCTTACGAGCAGCTTAAAAGCGGTAAAATCGTTGTTCAAGATAAAGAAGTTCCCACTGCACCACTTTCCAGTTATACAAAAGCAGTAGAGATTGCTGAAATTTTAAAAGATTGGATTAAGCAGGGACGGTTTTTATTAACTGAGCCTGTGGCATCACTGCCTGGGCCGGAGTCAGGGCTGACATTTAAATTACTGAAAGAAAGACCGATTGAATAACCAGTAAAAAGGTGTAGGGCTATAAGGAAAAGTTGTTTTCCTAATAATAGCCCTACATCTTCAGATAGGAGAAGTAAATGATTTCAAAAAGAATTGTTTTGAAATTTCCTCACAGGTTAGTTGACCAGCCAATTGTTTGTAACCTGGCAAAGTACTTTGATTTAGAATTTAATATTCTAAAAGCATATATTATACCCAAAGAAGAAGGGCTTCTTATATTAGGCCTTTCCGGGGAAGAGGAAAACTATAATAAAGGAATAAATTATCTCAAAAAATTAGGGGTAATAGTTCAATCACTGTCACAAGGTATTATCCGGAATAGTACCAGATGTACCCATTGTGGCGTTTGTATAACAGTTTGTCCGACCGAAGCCCTAGTTCTTGATACACATACCCGAAAAGTTCATTTTTACGAAAATAAATGTATTGCATGTGAATTATGTATACCCGCCTGTCCGTTAAGGGCAATGGAGGTTCATTATTAATGTTCAAGACTTTAAAAGAAGATATTCAAAATATATTTGCTAAAGATCCGGCAGCGAAGAACACATTAGAAGTAGTTCTTTGTTATCCTGGGCTTCATGCAATATGGCTTCACCGAATTGCCCATTGGTTTTACAGAAAGAAAATGTATACCATTGCGCGCATAATTTCGCATATTAATCGTCATATTACTGATATTGAAATACATCCCGGAGCCAAAATCGGAAGAAGATTTTTTATTGACCATGGTATGGGTGTGGTGATAGGTGAAACAAGCGAAATTGGGGATGATGTTCTGATGTATCAAGGGGTGGTTTTAGGTGGAACAAGTTTAGAAAAAAAGAAACGTCATCCAACTCTGGAAAATAATGTTGTAATTGGTGCTGGAGCAATAGTCTTGGGTGCAATAAATATTGGTGATAATTCAAGAATAGGTGCGGGTTCGGTGGTGGTTACTGATGTTCCTCCTGATGCAACAGTGGTAGGAGTTCCTGGCAGGATTGGTATGGGATTTAGTGCAAAGGAAATTCAAGCGTTAGAGCATGGCAAACTACCTGACCCTATAGCCGATGCTATTCGTTTTGTTATGAAAGAGCAAGAGAAGCTGAAGGAAAGGATTAAAAAATTGGAGAAATTAGAAAAAATTACCAAGCATATAGATAAACGAATAGAAAAGAGGAAAAAAGAAATAGAAAGTGTGTTTTTTAATAGAAGTAAAGAGGAGTTTAGTAAGGGTGAGGGAATTTGATGAAAAAGGTTATCTGGAATATAATGTTACTATACCAATTCGTATGACTGTAGTGAACATTACTTTAACACTTCACTATTTAGGTCAATATGTGGAAAATATTCGCCATAAAAGAAAAACTATTTAGAATAAAATATTTAATTACATGTAGAAATATAAAAAAGGAGCAGAGTGTAACTATCTAAATTGATACTCGTTTAAAAAAACAATGAATATATTAATCGAATTTCTTGTAGTATTTAAAGAATATTTTATCGAAGTATTACCTTTTTTGATAATAGGATTTCTTTTAAGTGGTTTGATTCATGAATTTATTCCAGCGAAATTAGTGGAAAGACACCTTGGTGGTAAAGGTATGAAACCTATTCTTTATTCTACCCTTGCCGGTACAATTCTTCCTATCTGCTGTATAGGTTCGCTTCCGATAGCATTAAGTCTACACCAGAAAGGAGCAAGACTCGGTCCTGTTTTAGCTTTTTTAGTAGCTACACCCGCTACCTCTATAACTGCCCTTATGGTTTGTTACGGCCTTTTGGGGTTAAAATTTACGGTATTCATATTTTTTGCCGTAATTTTAATGGGATTAATTATGGGCATTGTGGGCAATTTAATTAAGTTTTCTCTCCCTAAAGGATTGGCTAATCCTGCTTGCTGTCAGGAGAAGGAATTTACTAAAGATACTATCTGCGGGATGAATGTGGATGCGTGCAAAGGATTAAAAACAGAGTACCAAGACGAGTATTATTATTTTTGTTCCCCTAATTGTCAGACGACTTTTGAAAAAGAACCGGAGAAATATATTAATGCTAAAAGGAATATAAAAAGAACTAAAAATAGATTAAGTTCTGTTTTTAAATATATATATTGGGATTTATTGAGAGAGATTGGACCCGAAATATTTTTAGGATTAGTATTGGCGGCCTTAGTGTCCACAATTGCTCCGGTAGGGGAATTTGTAGGAAACTATTTTAGTGGCGGTCTTGGTTACCTGTTCGGTCTTATTTTTGGCTTGGCAATGTATATATGTTCTACTGCCAGTGTGCCATTAGTGCATGCTTTTATATCTCAAGGCATGAATATTGGAGCCGGTATGGTATTACTTATAGCAGGACCGGTTACCAGTTGGGGGACTCTTTTAGTCCTAAGAAAATCTTTTGGCTTTAAAACATTAATTTTATATTTAACCATTATTAGCATTTTGGCTCTCTCTTTTGGTTATATTTTTTATTTAATTTAGTCTGTGATAAAATGTAGATATATTTAAGAATAAAAAAGGGGGATGGTTCTATTTTTTTCTAGTCATTATTTTTAAAAGATGGTAAAAAAATAGAACCATCCCCCTTTTTTATTGAATCATAAAAGGAGGGCATCTATTGTGCAGGAATTTTTAATAGAGATGTTAGAATGCCCGACCTGCCATGGAGAACTGAAATGGAAAGTTAATAGACACCAGGAGGATAGGATAGAAGAGGCAGAAGTTGTTTGTAAGAATTGCGGTGTAGTTTATCCTGTTCATAAAGGCATCGGTATTTTTCTTACTCCTGATTTGCCTCGTGAAGATTTCTGGGAACAGGTGAATAGCCAGCTGATGCATTTCCTTCGTGAAAATCCCCAAATTGAGAAAAAATTAATGGACACACCGCTAAATAATTTGAACCCCGCTGACCAATATTTTCGGGCTTTAATTTTAGAAGAAAGGGAACAATATGTTTTAGCAAAAGCTACAATTGATTTAGCCCAATCAAAGATGTATACTCCAGAATATTTAAAATGTTTTAATTCTCAAATTAACTATTTAATTGCCCAGATTTCTGTTTTTAATTCACCTATTATTGATCTTGCTTCAGGGCGGGTTGAATTCGTAGAAATAATGCTGCACAAACTAAAACAACCAGTAGTTGTTACAGCCTTTAGTCCTCAGGTGTTATATCGCAACCGTCGATGGTTGGAGTTTTTCGGTTTATATGAACGGGTTAGTTTGTTAGCTTTCGATGCTCGACTCTCTCCATTTAAAGATGGAGCAGTTGAGGTGATGACTACGAACTTAGGTCTTGTAAATATCGAAAAACCTGAGAATCTTTCCCTTGAATTGCGTAGAATTGTTTCTGGAAAGTTTTTTGCTATTTCTCACTTTTATCCAGAAGATGATGAAGTAAATGTAGAAGTGATTAAAAAAGTAGGATTAGATCAGTTTTTGTTTCGTAAACCAACCCTAAACTCTTTTTGTAAAGCTGGCTGGCAGGCAAAGATGGAAAATATGATGATCGGAAAAGCTTGTCCTACTCCGAAGGGTAAGGTGATAGAGGGGGCTGGTATAGATGCCTTTCCGGTTACAGAAACTAAATTGGAGTGGGGACTATTGGTAGCTCAATAAAATAAAAGAAGTTGAAAGGATGAAATAGAAGATTATGGTAACATTTGAAGATTTTCAGAAAATAGATATTCGGGTTGGTAAAATAATTGAAGTAAAAGATTTTGAGGAAGCCAGAAATCCCTCCTATAAAACAAAGATTGATTTTGGAGAATTAGGTATAAAGTTCTCTTCTGCTCAGATAACTAAATTATACTCTAAAGAAGATTTACTTAACCGACAGATTGTAGCGGTAGTTAATTTTTCTCCTAAAAGGATAGCCGGGTTTAAATCAGAAGTTTTAATTTTAGGAGTAATGAAAGAGGATGGAGGAGTTATTTTACTTCAGCCAGAGCGGGAAGCCCCTTTAGGTTATAAAATAGGGTAAAACAAGACAATTAGAAAACTTCGAAGTTAAAGGTAATTTAAATGGAGAATAGATTTGATAACGAAAAAGTTAATCGGGTAGCAGAA
>JAUVOA010000074.1 GCA_030599445.1 Atribacterota bacterium
AGCCATCTTTTTAGCTAAATATTTTTTCGATTTTGAGGTATCAGAAAATATTTGGAAATTTTGGCCAATATTAATAATTGCCCTGGGAATCGATCAAGTTTTTAAATCTTTTGGAGGAGTTAGAGCTAAAGCCAAGAGGAAAGTAAAAGAAGAAGAAATATAATTACTTTTTGTCTACTTCTTGTCGTCGTCGTCGTCGTTTCTTCTTTTTTTTAACCTTTTAATTTCTACCAAAAGAACTATAGCCCCGATACATAAATTGAAGTAAAAGACTATAAATCTCCAGGTCCCTACAAAGAGACCTAAAAGGTGAAGAGAGACAAAGAAAGAAAATAATGAGGCAAACCCTGCTTCTGCTGTCCCACTGCCACCCGGAGTGGGCATAAAAGGTAGAATAAAATAAAATATAACTTGCATTACCAATACATGGGAGAAATTAAAGTTTAGGTTAAATCCCCAAAGAAGCAGGGGGGCTACCAAGAAAAGAGTACCCCAAAAGATAATTGTATAGAGGGTAGAAAATAGTAGTTTAATCCAATTTTCTTTTAGTAGAGAAAAACTCTTATGATATTCTTTGATTTCCAGGATTACTTTATTGAATAAGCGTAACATAGTGTCTTTTTTAGAAAATTTTAAGATATAGGGAAAATTTTGAATTTTTAGAATTATTTTTATCATCTTTTCTGGATATTTTATTGCCAGAAAAAATAAAAAGAGAAAAAACAGAGAAATTAAGATAGCTCCGTTGATAAGGATTGTAGAAAGAATGGTGTAATTAGTAATTGTTCTTTTAAAGACAAAGAAGATTATAGGGGTAAAAATAGTAAAAACTAAGGTCTTGATTAAAGGCATAATGGTAGCAACCATAGTAGCTTTACCTAAAGTCATTTTATTTTTTATGTCTTTATTAAATAGGTATATTTGTGTAGGTAGGGTACCGGAGAAGAAAGGAGTTATGCCACCGGCAAAGTTACTAATATAGTACACTTTCAGAGCTTCGGTAAAAGTAATGTTTTCATTAACTGCCTCTACGGTCATTTTTATTCTAAGGGCATTTATCACTGCAGCAAATACCATTAGAATAAAAGCTAAGAAGAGATATTTTTTGTTAATACTAGATAGACTTATCCAGGTATTTTGGTTAGTGGTAATAAAAATAATAATTATGGTAGTTATGATGCCAATAATTATAGAAATAACTAATCCTTTAAGGAATCTTTTTCTGTCTAAAATTAACTCGTTCAAATAATCATTCGCTCCTTTGAATTAGTTGTTAGTGAATAATCGTTAGTTTTAAATATAAGTTTTCAGTTTTCGTTTTGCAGTTAATAGTTGAAAGATACAGGTTAATTATTTGCTTAGTTATCCAGTTGCCCAGTAAATTGTGTAATATGTGATGTGTAATAAGTAATCTGTTTTTGTAAATTCAGAACTATAATCTTATTAGTAATTACATATTACTTGTTTACAGTATTTCTATCCGCTCCACACTATAGGGGCGTATGCAATACGCCCCTGCTTGTCACACATTACTTGTTACTGTTACTCATCACTGTATTTCTTCTATACGCTATCCGCTAAACGCTCTACGCTAGAATACGAGATACGATTCACCAGATACGAGATACATTTTTATTCTAACTAATCAGATAACTAGCTAACTAATTTCATACGTCCCTAGTTTTTTTAAAATCCGTAATCCGTAACCTGTAAATTCAAACTTATAAATCAAAGTATAGCATATTATCTTTTTTATTTAAAATTATATGAAAAAATGTATTTTCTGAAAATATTACTAATTTTAAAATTTTAGGGTATAATAAATAAAATATAATTTTAATAAGAAATTACCCATTGCCAAAATAGCTGATAAAAATTACTAAAAATAAGTAGGAATATTTATTTATTCAAAAGGGAGAAATGTTTTTAATGAGAGGGACCATAGTAAATGTGATTGCTATTTTTTTAGGATGTTCAGTGGGATTTATTTTGAAGAGTAAATTTCCTGAAAAGATTGGGAGAATTGTTATGCAAGCCTTGGGGTTAGCTTCCTTATTAATTGGTATACAAATGGCTCTTAAAACTGATAATATTTTATTGGTAATCTTTTCCCTGGTAATTGGTGGAGTGATCGGGGAGATAATAGGCATTGAAGAAGGCTTAGAAAGATTTGGGGAAAGAGTTAAATTAAAATTTATAAACAATACTTCCTCGGAGAGATTTGTTGAAGGATTTGTAACTGCCAGCTTGTTATATTGTGTGGGGTCCATGGCAATAATGGGTGCCCTCAAAGAGGGATTAAGTGGTAACCCGGATATACTTTATACTAAATCATTATTAGATGGGCTCACTTCCATCGCCTTTACTGCAGCTATGGGAATAGGGGTATTGTTTTCTACCATACCGGTCTTTTTATATCAAGGAGGAATTACCCTACTGGCCCGATTAATAAAAGATTTTCTCTCACCTGAAGTAATAAATGAGATGACTGCAGTGGGAGGAATATTAATATTAGGGATAGGTTTTGGATTACTGGAAATAAAAAAGATTAAGATAGGAAATCTATTACCTGCCATTTTAATTGCCGCTTTTTTAGCAGTAATCTTTTAACTAAAAAAACCCGACACGACAGGGGACGGTTCTTTGGCAGGTTCTTATAAAGTTAAATTTTATAAATTTTATTGATTAGTAGATCGCTTAATTATATAATTAAGAAAATTTATTGCAGTAAAATCGAATAAATATATAACATTGAAAGTTATACATGTAATACATTAATTTACAATATTGGAGGCTGTATAGGATGAAAAGAAAGACTATTAAAGATTTGAATAAAAATCAGTTAGAAGGCAAAAAAGTTTTAGTAAGAGTTGATTTTAATGTTCCTCTAAACGAAGAGTTAGAGATTACCGATGATACAAGAATAAAAGCAGCTCTTTCCACTATTAAATATTTAATTTCTAATCAAGCTAAAGTAATTTTGATGAGTCATTTAGGTCGTCCCAAAGGGGAAGTAATAGAAAAATTAAGATTAGACTCGGTAGCCAGGAGATTGAGCGAATTATTAGGGCAGAAAGTTAAAAAGCTTAATGATTGTATCGGTGTAGAAGTAGAAAAAACCGTTTTAAATATGCAAAAAGATGAAGTCATATTATTGGAAAATCTTAGATTTCATTCTGAAGAAGAAAAAAACAACCCAGAATTTGCTAAGTCATTGGCTAAGTCAGCTGATATTTTTGTGAATGATGCCTTTGGTACAGCTCATCGAGCTCACGCTTCTACTGTTGGTGTGGCCAGGATATTGCCATCTTACGCCGGATTTTTAATGGCCAAGGAGATAGGGGTGTTGAGTAATTTATTGGAGAATCCCGAAAGACCCTTTGTGGTAGTATTGGGGGGAGCAAAAATATCCGGAAAAATTGAAATTGTTCAGAATTTATTAGCTATCGCGGATAGAATATTGATCGCCGGAGGGATGAGTTATACCTGTTTGGCTTCTTTAGGTTATGAGGTAGGCAATTCACTGTTAGAAGAGTATGACTTAAAAATAGTTAGAAAAATGTTAAAGAAGGCCGAAGAACATGGAAATAAAATACTTTTACCGATTGATTTAATAATAACCAAAGAGGTATCAGAAAAGATAAAAGGTAAACTGTTCGAAATAGATAATATCCCCAAAGATGGTATTGGGGTGGATTTAGGTGAAAGGTCTTTAGTTAAATTCGAGAAGGAAATTAAAAAGGCAAAAACTGTATTCTGGAATGGGCCAGTGGGAGTATTTGAGATAGAAAAATATGCCAAGGGAACCAATAGAATAGCAAAAATATTGGCAGATATGCAGGGGAAGGCTGTAACTATAATTGGTGGTGGAGATTCTATTGCCGCGATCGATAAGGCAGGGTTAACAGAGAAGATGACTCATATCTCTACCGGTGGCGGAGCTTCTTTAGAATTTTTAGGTGGGAAAAAACTCCCCGGTATAGAGATTTTACCAGAAAAATAAAAATTTATTTTAATCAAAATCGGAGGGTAGTTTTTCATTCATTCTTTTGGAATCGCTCCCTGATTCATTAAGGGACAGTTTTTGAATTTTTTGAGTCATTCTTTGCCAGTGAGTCCCTCTCCAATAATATTTTTTACAAGAAGGGCAATAGACAAACTTATTTTGAGTTAAAAATACGTAAGGAGGTACATAATTTTTAATTTCTTTTTTATCAACCTCTTTAGTGAGGGTGTTACATAGAGAACAACGAGAAAATATTTTTGAATTTAGATCAATTTTTAATTTTAACCCCTTTATTATTCCTAATAACTGTTCTTCCCAGTGGTCGCTTTCTATAAATAAGAAATCACAGATATTCCGTCTTTTAATTAAATTAGCGTCTCTGGTTAGTAATATTCTATTTTCTTGCCGAGCAATTAGGATGAGAGATAAATCATCATCGAAGTAGGGGTAAGCGGTATCGTAGCCTAAAATACGTAGCCATTTAACTAATTTACCCAACATTCTGTCAGCTATAAATTTTATTTCTTCATCTTTTATTTCTTCTATAATATTATTTTCACTCATTTTTCTATATCAAGCTCATTTTTAGAATATTTACGTTCTCTTTTTTAATTTATTTGCCATAGAATTACTGATTAAACAAAAAATTATCTTTAAATTATTATATCACGCTATTATCTTGTTAGCCAATCAAGATAATCGTTAGTGAATAAGCCTAGCGTGGAGCGTACAGTGTTTAGCGTATAGGTGCGGATAATAAGTGTAAGAAAAATACAAAATACAAAACATATTAGTCGTTAGTTTCAAATAGAATTTACAGCTTTCGCTATACAATAAACTAAAACTTAAACTGAAAAACTAAAAACCATAATTCAAAATAAAAAACTTGTTCATATACATTATTACTTTTTATGTAGGGTTCGAATTTATCCGACCCGGGTTATTCTGATAATATTCTGAATCCTGGATTCTGGCTCCTGATTACTGGCTTCTTTGCGAAATACGATTCATGAGATACGAATTTAGCTTCTGGATTCTGTCTCTTCTTTCCTTGCTATACGCTAAACGCTGTACGCTCCACGCTAATTATATACTAATTTGGCTTGACAATTCGGATATTTGGTTATATTATTTATATACCCCAGTAGGGTATAAAATAAATATAAGGTAAATTGTTACCATTATGAATGATTCATACTTTAATCAATTGGGAAAGATAAAAATATTAAGTCGATTAAAAAGGATAGAAGGTCAAATCAGGGGTATCCAGGGAATGATTATTGAAGAAAGGCCTTGTTCGGATATTATGGTTCAAATGGCAGCAGCTAAATCAGCCCTTAATCAAGTAAGTAAACTTATTTTAGAGAATCATGTTAATTCCTGGTTTGATTCATCTGTTTCTTCTGATGATATTTCTCAGGAGATGGTTACCGAGGTAATGGACCTGATATTAAGGTTTCTAAAGTAAGAAGCAATTACTGAATTAGATAAATATAGTAAAATCAATAATCCAGAAACCAGGAGCCAGGAACAAAAATAAAACAAATATGATTCAAGGGAGAACCATTTCTTAATTTTGGATTAATTATACGAGTTAGTTGAGTTAATTGACAATTATTTATATTATAAATTATAATTTAAACGGAATTTAAGTATATGCGAAGTAATAAGAAATATTGGAGGAAAACTAAATGCAAATGTTATGTCAAATATGCAAGAAAAAAAAAGCTACCATAACGCTCACTAAAATTGTGGAAGGACAAAAAACAGAGATCCATCTATGTAAAGATTGCGCTGCTGCCTTTAGTGATAAATTTTCCTTATTTCCTCTTCCCCAGTTTGATATTAACGATCTACTGGCTGACCTATTAAACGCTATAGACCTTTACCACAAAGAGGAAGGGATTGTTTCGGATAAGGAGATAGAATGCAGCAATTGCCATTTAACCTATAATGATTTTAGAAAATCTGGAAAATTAGGCTGTAGTGTATGTTATCACGATTTCAGAGACCAATTAACTCCTCTTTTAAGAAGATTGCATGGCAATAGTGAGCATGTGGGGAAAATACCACAACAATCCAAAGGTAAATTGAATAAAATTAGGAAAATTAAGCAACTTAAAAAGGAATTACAGGAACTGATATTAGAGGAGGAGTACGAGAAGGCAGCAAATACAAGAGATGAGATACTGAAGCTTGAAGGAGTATCAAAGAAAAAAAATGCAAAATAAAAGTATAATATTACAAAATTTAAAAAAATCTTCAGCTGAGTGGACTAGCGGGCAAGGTCCTTTATCTGATATAGTAATAAGTTCGAGAATCAGATTAGCCCGAAATGTAGAAGGCATTCCTTTTTCGCCACGAGCTGAGCAAGCCGGACTAAAGAATATATTTGAGTTTAGCCGACAAATTGTGGAAGAAGATTCCCTTTTTAGGGATTCCAATTTACTTTTATTAGATGAGTTGACTCCCTTGGAAAGTCAATTTTTAGTGGATAAACATCTGATTAGCATTTATCATGCTCGAGAGAAACGCCCTTACAGAGGGTGTGTTTTTAATCAAAAAGAGACATTGAGTATAATGGTTAATGAAGAAGACCATTTTCGAATTCAATATTTACTTCCCGGGTTACAATTAAATAATATTTGGAAACTTATTAATAAGATTGACGATGAAATTGGAAAAAAGGTAACTTATGCTTTTAGCGAAAAAGAAGGATATTTAACTTCCTGTCCCACTAATGTAGGAACTGGCATGAGGGCTTCCGTAATGTTACATTTACCGGCGTTAGCAATGATAAATGGTATAAACGATATATTAAAAGCCATATCTAAAATAGGTTATGTAGTGAGAGGATTTTATGGAGAGGGAACCGAAGTAATGGGAAATTTATTTCAGGTTTCCAACCAAATTACTTTAGGTCTTTCTGAAGAGGAAATTATTGATAACTTGGAAAAAGTTAATCAACAGATAATAAGCAAGGAACAGAAAGTAAGAAGAGAACTATTATTTAATTCTAAAAGTCAGCTGGAAGATCAAGCCTGGAGAGCTTACGGTATCTTGAGTAGTGCGCGTATTATATCTTCAGCGGAAGCAATGGAGCTTTTATCTAAATTAAAGTTTGGAGTAGAGTTAGGGATAATTTCCTATTCTGATTTAGGTACCCTAAATAAATTGATGTTACTAATACA
>JAUVOA010000058.1 GCA_030599445.1 Atribacterota bacterium
AAAAGTTTTAAAGAATTATTTGCTAATTTAAAAACTAAAGGCAGAGAAAAAATCACCGTTGCCGGCGGAGAAGATATTGAAACCTTAAAAGCCCTAAAAGATTGTTACAATTACGGATTTGGAGAAGGAATTTTAGTGGGAGATAAAACAGAAATTGAAAAATCCATTTCTTTATTAGGCGAAAGTAATTTTGTAAAAGAGATTATTGAAGCAAAGGATGATTTAGAAAAAGCACGCCTGGCAGTAGAAAAAGTAAAAGAAGGAGGGACGCTTCTTAAAGGGAAGATAAAGACAGCCACCCTTTTAAAGGTAGTATTAAATAAAGAGTGGGGTTTAAGGACTGATAAAATCGTCAGTGATGTTTTTATCTTTGAAGATAAAAGAGAAGGAAATTCCAAATTGGTATTGATGAGTGATGGGGGAGTAAACCTCAAACCGGATGTGAAGGCTTTGGTGGCTATAATAAATAATGCTGTGGAAGTTGCCTGCAAGCTAGGGATAAAGACTCCCAAAGTTGCCTTGCTTGCTGCTGTGGAAACCATAAATCCTGATATGGAAGAGACCATCAAGGCAGGAATGATTTCCAAAATGAATGAAAGAAAACAGATTACCGGATGTATAATTGATGGGCCGCTGGCATTAGATAATGCTATTTCAGAATTTGCTGCCCAGAAAAAAGGCATCACCTCACCGGTAGCAGGTAAAGCAGATATTTTGATTGTTCCTGATATTGCCGCCGGAAATATCTTTGGCAAAGCACTTACCTATTACGCCAATTATCAGACAGGACATATATTGGTGGGGACAAAGACTCCAGTAATAATACCTTCCAGAGCAGATAAGAGTGATGTGAAATTAAATTGCATCGCCCTCTCTATTTTATGTAGTAAATAAGGAGGAATATTTATGAAATCTTATAAAAAAGAACTATGGTTTAATGCCCCGGAAAGGGTAGCCTTTATTAACATTACTAATCAAGTGGAAGAAGCCTTACACGAAAGCGGAATAAAAGAAGGTCTATGTCTGGTAAATGCTATGCACATTACTGCTTCTGTTTTTATTAATGATGATGAGGGAGGACTCCATGAGGATTACAGAAGATGGTTGGAAGAACTTGCTCCCCATGAACCCATCTCCCAATACCTTCATAATAGAACCGGCGAAGACAATGGAGATGCCCATTTAAAGCGACAGGTAATGGGTCGGGAAGTAGTAGTAGCGGTTACTAGCGGCAGATTAGATTTCGGACCATGGGAACAAATATTTTATGGAGAATTTGACGGCCGAAGACGTAAAAGAGTACTGGTAAAGATTATCGGAGAATAAGATTCAAGCTAACAGAAATACGATGTACTGCGTTCCTAGAATTTTGTAGAAACGCACGGCGTGCTGTGTTTTCTTTTTCAGCACATCGTGCTGTGCTGCTACCAATACTCTTAAAAATAAAAGGTTATAGAAAATAAATACGACAAAGGCTTGTCCCCTGTGATATTTTATTCTTTATAAAAAAAGGATTTTTGAATAATTTGTAGTATAGTAAATGTAAAAGAAAAATTAAACAAGTTAATAAAAATAAAAAGGAAAGGGGAAAGAGAAGTATAGTATATGCTTAAGTACGATTTTTTATTTAAAAAAGGGCGTATTGTTGACCCTGCTAATAACAGAGATTTTGTTGGTGATATTGCGGTAAAAGGGGATAAAATTGCTGAAGTGGCTAAAGAAATAAATACCTCTTTAGCTGAGCAAGTAATTGATATTAGCGGAAAGGTCATCATACCAGGAATAATAGATACTCACTGTCATATTGCTCGACCAAACGCTCTCGGTGCCGGTTATAGGATGTTAATAAAAACTGGAGTGACTACTGCTATTGATTTTGCAGGGCCCATAGAAGTAATTATAGGGGAAATAACTAAATATGGGTGTGGGCTTAATATAGCAGTTTTAGAAGCTGTTTACCCAGGGAAGGGGATTAAAAATAAAAATCCTACACGGGCTGAATTGGAAAAGGTAATCAATAAATTTCTTGATAGTGGAGCTATAGGAATAAAAATAATAGGAGGCCATTATCCACTCACTCCCGAAGCTTCTTATAATATTATTCAATTGACCAATAAGGAAAAAGGATATGCAGGGTTTCATGTAGGTACAACAGAAACAGGGAGTAATGTCTTAGGGTTAGAAGAAGCAGTTAAATTAGCTGAAGGGAAGCCTTTACATATAGCCCATATTAATGCATATTGCCGTGGTTATATAGAAGACCCTTTGCTGGAACTAAAAAAGGCAATGAATATTTTAAAAAATTCCCCGAATATTATCTCGGAAAGCCATTTAGCAATACACAATGCTTGTTATGGAGGAATTAACGGAAATGGTATACCCATGAGTTATGTGCTCCGTAATTCTTTAAAAGCCAAAGGATATCAAGTAAGCAAAGAAGGTTTAGAAGAAGCACTTAGAGTAGAATATGCCGGAGTAACTGCTTTGGTAGGTAGCCAAATGGAATATATTTATAGTGATGAGGCAATTGATTATTGGAAAAAACATGACTATAAAGTGGGCATTTGTTTTCCTATTAATCGTAGAAGGTCTGCTGAAGTATGTGTCACAGAAAAAGATAACGGGAATTTTGTGGTAGATGCAATTAGTAGTGATGCTGGAGCGATACCGAGAAATTGTATTCTTTCTCATGGTTTATCATTAGTGAGATTTTGTGCTTTAACTTTAAGTGAACTGGTTCAAAAAATAAGTTTAACGCCTTCACGAATGTTGGGGTTAAAGAATAAAGGCCATTTATCTATCGGGGCAGATGCTGATATTACTATTTTTGACCCGGATAATGCTAAAGTTGCGATTGTATTAATTGGGGGGCGTGTAGGTATGGTTTCCGGGATTATTTTTAATAATCCTGGTAAATTGATTGTTACTGAGAGGGGAGCAAATAAATTAAAAAAACAAGAAATATCTCTGGAAGTGATCAATTTAGAGGATAGTTTATATCTTAAAGGTAAGAGAGGTGGAGATAAATAAGTTAAATATAAAGAACGTTTTATAACTGTTTAAGTAAAGTAAAAATTAAGGAGGTAATTTAACTATGAAAAGTAAAGTCTTTTTAAGTTTAATTCTCACCTTATGTATTGCAATGTTGTTCATCACTTCTTCTGTTGCTGCTGCTGCTGAACCAAAGATGGGAGGAGTTTTAAGTAGTAATTGATGCCGATTTTCCTACTCTTAACCCATACGCTTCCAGCAAAACTTTAGTCTTCGTAGTCTGATGCCATATGTTTGAAGGCTTATATTCCTTAGATGAGAATATAAATCCTATCCCTATGTTAGCTGCTGATTTACTCAAAATAAGAGATGATTATGTGGATTTAAGGAAATAATATTTTAATAATCTTTCTAATGTCATCATTTATAACCTGGTAAGATATTTCCAGCCCGTTGCGTTCACCTTTTATAATCCCTGCAGCCTTTAATCTAAAGAGATGTTGAGATACAGTTGATTGTGGCAAATCAAGGCATTCCTGAATATTGGTTACATTACTCTCTTTTTCTATAAGACCCTTTACAATACACAGCCTTATCGGGTGAGCCAATGCTTTTAACAGCTCACTTTTTTGGATAAATTTAGAATCATCGATCATATAATCTCCTTGTTTATTTTCACGATATATTTCATCATTTGTTAGGAAGCAGAATGTTCATTAGGTTTAATAAAATCTTCCTTATCAATTTTTTCATAATCAAAAATACCAATATTGGATTGTTTTTGAATAGCGGGGAAATAAGTTAAATAACCACCGCTGAGGTTTTTAATATTTTCAAAACCTTTTTGTTTCAGGATTTTATAAGCAATATAACCCCTTAATCCCTGTTTGCAGAAGATAATAACATTTTTGTCTTTAGGAATTTCATTTATTCTGTTTCTTAAATCATCTACCGGGATATTGATTGCTCCTTCGATAGTACCCCGCTTAAATTCATAAGGGTGTCTTACATCTACAAGGATGGTCTTTTCCTTATTTATCTTTTTTAATTTATTCCAGTGAATGATGGCGTGGTCAGCTTTTAATATATTCGATGCGACATATCCGGCCATATTTACCGGGTCTTTAGCTGAGGAATAGGGTGGGGCATAGGCCAGCTCTAATTTTTCTAAATCATAGACCGTCATTCCGGCCCGGATTGCCGTAGAGATAACATCTATTCTTTTATCTACTCCATCGTAGCCTACTATCTGAGCTCCCAGGATTTTACCGCTATCCGGTGAAAAGAGAAGCTTAATAGATAAAGGGAGAGCTTCAGGATAATATCCGGCATGAGATGAAGAATGAGTAAAAGATTTTTCATAAGGAACATTACATCTTTTAAGCAGCTTTTCATTATTTCCGGTAGCCGCTACAGTCATATCAAATACTTTTAATATGGAAGTGCCTTGAGTTCCTTCGTATTCTTCTGGTATTCCGCAAATATTATTTGCTGCGATTCTTCCCTGTTTATTAGCCGGTCCGGCAAGGGGGATGAGAGTAGGATTTCCGTTAATATAATCTACTACTTCGATGGCATCGCCAACTGCATAGATATCGGGGTTAGATGTTTTTAAGAAACGGTCTACTTTTATACCGCTCCTTTTACCGATCTCTAAGCCCGATTTTTTTGCCAGAGTAACTTCGGGACGCACGCCTATACCGATTGAAACCATATCGGTTTTTATTTCTCGCCCGTTGCCGAGTTTAACCAGGGAAAATTCTTTCTGATGTTTAACTTCTTTTACTTCATCATTTAAATAAAATTCTACCTTCTTTTCTTTCAGATATTGGTGAATCAAGGAGGCCATTTCCTGGTCCAGGGGTGCTAATACCTGTTCTGCTAATTCAACTATGGTAATGGCTATCCCCCTTCTATGAAGATTTTCCACTAGTTCCATCCCAATGAAGCCTGCACCCACTACTACTGCACTTTTAGGATTATGCTCATCAACAAAATTTTTAATGGCCAGGGTGTCGGGTATATCTCTTAAGGTAAATACGTTGGGGGCATCAAATCCTTTAATGGGGGGTTTGATAGGAACAGCTCCGGGAGAGAGAATTAATTTATCATAACTTTCTCTATAGTTTTTCTTGTTTTTAATATCATAAATTTCAACCTGTTTTTTTTCAGTATCAATATTTTTAACTTCATTTAAGACTCTTACATCGAGATTAAACCTTTCTTTCATATTTTCGGGGGATTGAACCACCAGGTTGTCTCGTTTTTTAATTACCTCACCGATATAATAGGGGAGGCCACAATTGGCAAAAGAAATATACTCTCCTCTTTCCAAAACAATTATTTCTGCGTTTTCGTCGAGGCGTCTCAGACGGGCAGCCGCACTTGCTCCTCCGGCTACTCCTCCTACAACTACTATTTTCATGGTAAGTTACTCCTTTAAAGTGAAATATATCACAATATTCGTATATTACAATATAACGATATTAATGTCAAGTAGTTAAAAGGTTTATATGTCCTTATGGAGAGTGAAGCAGCGAAGCAATCTCGTGTTCTGTTTTATTTATTTTTTCTTTCTAATAATCCGATGATACCCGATAGGATGATAGCTGTGGAGAGGAAACAGGCGCCGACACCGATGAACATGGCTCCGCCGAGGCTGCCAAATCCGCGCCAGATAGAAAATACTAAAGAACCAAAAGCCAACATGGTGGTAATGCTGGTAAGAAAGATGGCTTTTCCGGTACTGGCAAATATTTGATTTACTTTTTTACTGCCTTCAATGCGCCAACGATGTACGATATGTACACCATAATCTATTCCGATACCGATAATCAGAGGCAGACCCATGACATTAACCACGGTAAGCTGCATATCGATTAGATGCATGAGCCCAACCATCCAAATCACACCGGCTATCAGAGGTATCATGGCGATAATAGCATATTTAAAGCTGCGAAAATCGAGCCATAATAATAAAAATACAACGAAAACAGTAAGGAGCGCCGCATTTTTTCCATCATTGCCTATCACTCGGATAAGTTCTTGCATTACCGGAGGCATCCCGGTTGCTTTATTACTGACTCTATCCAAATCGCTGGTAAACCGCTGCAGGAAGTTTACATCTGTCCATATATTTTCTGCAGGAAATACGGTTAGCAAGAATTGCGTTCGGTCTCGATTGGCGTATCTATCCAGGACAGAAACAGGAAGGTCATCCAGTGCAATATTTTCTGTAGATGCCATTTTAAGCACAGATTCTTTAAAATAGGGTGCTGCATATTTTTGAAATTCTTTTAATCCCTTTAAACCGCTCTGCCGGTTGTTTTCTAGGAAATCGATAAACTGTGCAATAATGCTTAATGACTGGGGGTCATCGGGATTTCCTACAATTTCACTGCATTTTCTGTCCACTTTGTCCTGTCCTCCCATAAAAGCCATATCCTGAATTTCCATAATATTCATTTCTAATCTATCCAGTTCTGAAATTACTTGGTTCAATTCGGTATCCAAAATATCATTTGCTATTACTGCACTTGATATGGATCGATTGATTTCCTGGATATGGGGGATTCGCTTTCGCTGTTCCTCAAGAGAAGGAAAATACATCGATATATCATCAATAATTGCCGCCGATTTTATATTTTTTAATGCTTTAGTCATTTCTCTGGATTCTTCAACACTGTCGGCTAAAATTAATGCGTAATCCATACTTAAATCGAATTTATCCAGTATCGTATCCTGCAGGGTGATGGAAGTTAATCCTTTTGGTTCCATATTCATGTAATTATGGTCAAAAGAGATTCGGGAAGCAGAGACCAGTAAAAAGATAGTGATAAATACTACGCAAATGATGGTAACCGTATAATTTCCGGATAACCAGCTGCATCCTTTTCCAAATGCTCTTAAGGAAATATCCTTGTAAACCGGTTTGCTCTTTATTTTTCCCTCTGCCAGTTTCTTTTCCAGGCGACGTTCCCGCAATACCAAAAGTGAGGGCAGGAAAAGAAAGGTAACGATTAATATGGCTAGCAAACCGACACTGCTGACGATACCCACCTCTTTCATTCCGCGGGAAGAGCTGATGATTAAGGCAAAGAAAGCACCACAGGTTGTCAGGCCTCCGGTTAATATGCCTTTGCCGCTTTTTAAGAAAGTATCTTCTATGGATTTATTAATCGGTTTTCCTATGGAGCGGCTTTCAGTAAAGATGGAGATGATATGGATGGAAAAATCAATTCCCAATCCAATGAGAATAACCGTAACCATTGAAGTCATAATGTTTAAACTCTTAACCAGAATGGCAGCTAAACCGATTGCCCAGATAAGTCCGACTGCCAAATTGAGAATGGCAAAAAGGGGAGCAGCCCACATTCGAAAAGAAAGAATGAGTAAAATTAAAATTGCAATAAAAGCAATGATACTGGTATAACCCATACTCTGCTGCCCATATACCATCTCATCCCGGCCAAGGGGAATCATCCCGGTTAAACCCGCTTTTACTTCAGGAAAATCCTTTTTCACCTTATCAACTATTTCTTGAATAGTATCTGTTCCCGAAATCATTTTATCCATATCGGTCATGCTAAAATTAGGGATGGCATTAATAATAAGTGCTTGTTTATCATAAGATAAAAGGTAAGGTTCTCCCAGTATTAATTTATCTACTGCTTTTTGAGCTTCTTCCGGAGAATGGATTTTGCCGGAAGAATAATCTTGCATGACAGAAATTAAATGGGAAATGCTGTCTAATATAATGATGGTATTGTCCTCTTTTTCCCGGGTAGAAATCGATTCTTCCCGACCCACATATTCCTTTTCAAAACTGTTATTTAAATTGGTAAGCAGGGGGGCTAAATTGGGATTTTGGTATAATTCTTTCATGTTTTGCAGGTTATCGGCTTTGACCAGCATCAGGCCGTGTTCGCGGATAAAATCAATATCCTGTTTGTAGTCAATTCGCTTAATATATGGTCTACCGTCTTTTGGGTCAGTTGCCAGCTTGATTTGGGGAACAACCACTTCAGCATAGGCTTTAATTGTCTCTTCTTCACCTTCGACTACGATGATAATATTGGT
>JAUVOA010000119.1 GCA_030599445.1 Atribacterota bacterium
AATTAATCTTTTACTTTTAAATTCACTCATAGGTTTTATACCTATTCCCGAATCCTCATTAATATTAACTTTAAATTCTTTACTTAAAAAACCGATTATTTTCGTAGCTTCCTTAGAGTATGCTTCCCATTCAATCCCCAAATAAATATCATCTGTATTTTCTCTGAATATAACTACATCTACAAATTCGGGGTTTTTAACTGGTGCAGGAACACCAGAAAAATGTCTTATGGGCCGTACACAAGCATAAAGATCGAGTTGTTGTCTTATAGTCACATTTAGACTTCTAAATCCACCTCCTATTGGAGTAGTGAGGGGTCCTTTTATAGCAAGGCCATATTTCTGTATTTCCTTAAATGTTTCTTCAATTATCCATTTACCGTATTTTTTATAACATTTTTCACCTGCATAAATTTCTTTCCATTCTACTTTTCTTTTCCCCTTA
The DNA here is from genome assembly GCA_030599445.1 of Atribacterota bacterium. Classification (GTDB taxonomy): domain Bacteria; phylum Atribacterota; class Phoenicimicrobiia; order Phoenicimicrobiales; family Phoenicimicrobiaceae; genus Sediminicultor. The sequence goes on from JAUVOA010000119.1 coordinate 446, forward strand.
TAAATCTTCTCAACCGTTGCATCAAAAACCATTTTAGATGCCCGCCATATATCTGGGCCAATACCGTCACCTTCGATAAAAGGGATAATTATCTTTTCTGACATGTTGATTTCTCTTCTCCTCTAACTTAATTTTTTATTTCTATAATAAAGTAATATTCCTCCAGCTTTGATAATTTCTTTTTCTCTTTCATCTAAATCATGTCTTGCTAAAACATATTTGACTTTACCAGGTTTAAAAGTCCTCCTTGAACTATTATTTCTTTCTGGCTTGCAGTGATATTTAAAAGCATTTTATATTCTTTACCCTTTGTCAAATTTTTAATTTTAACTATCCCCTTTTTGACTTGAAAAAAGGTATTTTCTATCAAAAGTTCATCCATTTCATTAACATTATCATAGTCCTCTGGATTTTTAAATATCAAAGGGATTATCCCATTATTTACAAGATTCGCCTGGTGTATTCTAGCAAATGACTTTGCTAAAACTGCTCTTATCCCCAGATATAGAGGGATAAGAGCAGCATGTTCTCGACTTGAACCTTGCCCATAATTTATACCCGCAATTATAAAGCCTCCTTTATTCTTCTTTGCCTTCTTTGGAAAATTTTTATCGCAAGGAGTTAGGCAATAATTAGAAAGATAAGGTATGTTAGATCTATAAGGGAGTAATTTAGCATTTGATGGCATAATATGATCCGTAGTGATATTATCCTTCACCTTTATCAAAACTTTTCCCTGAATTTTTGAGCTTAAAGGTTTGCCTGTTGGAAACGGTTTTATATTGGGTCCCTTTATTATTTTTACCTTATCAGGATTATTAGCCGGTGGTATAATTAAATTATCATTTACAAAAAATGACTCTGGTTCTTTAACTATAGGTGGCTTCCCTAAATCCCTTGGATCACTCAGATAACCGTTAATTGCTGATACTGCAGCAACTTCGGGACTTACTAAGTAAACTTTTGCCGAGAGTGTACCAGATCTTCCTTTAAAATTACGATTAAAAGTTCTTAAGGATACACCATCTGTGGGCGGAGATTGTCCCATGCCAATACATGGACCACAGGCACATTCAAGAATTCTTGCCCCTGACATAATTAATGATGCTAAGGTTCCATTTTGAGCAAGCATAGCCAGAACCTGTTTTGACCCTGGAGCTATCGCCAAAGAAACATGTTCTGCTATAGTTTTATCTTCGAGAATTCTTGCCACCTTCACTAAATCGCTATATGAAGAATTTGTACAACTCCCAATAATTACCTGATCGACCTTAATATTCTTTATAGAAGATATGGGCACTACCTTATCTGGGCTATGAGGGCATGCCACCAGAGGTTCTAATTGGGAAAGATCTATCTCTATCTCTTCATCATAAATTGCCCCTTCATCGGCTTGAATTTCTAAATAATCCTTCTCTCTCTTTTGAGCCTTTAAAAACTCGAAAGTTATTTCATCACTGGGGAATATAGAATTCGTTGCTCCTAATTCCGCTCCCATATTGGTAATAGTTGCTCTTTGAGGAATAGATAAGCTCTTTACACCCTCACCAGCATATTCAAATATCTTACCAACTCCGCCCTTAACAGTTAATCTTTTTAAAAGTTCAAGTATAATATCTTTTGCTGAAACCCAAGGATTTAATCTTCCTGTAAGATTTACCTTTACTATCTTAGACATTGTAAAATGATATTCTCCCTGGGCTATAGCTACCGCCACATCAACTCCACCTGCTCCTATAGCCAGCATTCCCATACCACCAGCGGTAGGTGTGTGGCTATCCGAACCCAAAAGAGTTTCCCCTGGAACTGCAAATCTTTCTAAATGAACTTGATGACATATACCATTCCCTGGCTTAGAAAAATATATCCCATATTTCTTCGCTACAGTCTGAATATAAAGGTGATCATCAGCATTTTCTGACCCTGTTTGAAGAGTATTATGATCAATATATGCTATAGATTTTTTTGTCTTTATCTTATTAACTCCAAGTGCTTCAAGCTGTAAATAGACCATTGTTCCGGTAGCATCCTGAGTAAGTGTCTGGTCAATACTTATTATTATTTCTTCTCCTGAAATTATCTTTCCGCTTACCAAATGCTCACTAATTATCTTTTGTGCAACCGTTAATTGCAACTTAAAAACCTCTTTTATAGCTTACAGCATACAGCGTTTAGCATATAAGCTAAATATTTATACAAAATAATAATCACTTTTAATTTAAACTAAAAATTTAAAATGAAAAACCATAATTCGAAATTCAAAACTATTTTTCTAATAAACTATTTGCTTTTAATTATAATTATATAGGGGCCGGATTTATCCAACCCGATTCCTTACGGGTCCGATGAACCGAAACCGGGCGTTTCACCCTTACCCTGTCCTCTTCCTTCAATGGAGAAGGTTATTAAAGATTCCAGTTCTTCATCACTAAAACTAGTTACCCTACCTTTTGCATATTCTTTGTCAATGTATTCCTTTAACTTTAAAACCATCGGATCTCTTTTGTTTATTCTTCTTTCCCTTTCTAATTTAAAATATTTATTCATCCAAACAGCAATCCCAGCTAGCCCTGAATGCGAACCAACTGCTACAACCACAGGTCTATTCAATATCCTTTCTGTATCAAATATGTTATAAATTTCTTCATCCTTTAATATTCCATCTGCATGAATTCCTGCCCGGGTCCTATTGAAATTCCTCCCCACAAAAGGAGTTCGAGATGGAATTTGATATTTAAGCTCTTTTTCGAAATAGTTGGCGATATCAGTTATAACTTCCAATTTCACATTTTTTATAGTTCCTCTAAGTTGAGCATATTCAATAACCATTGCTTCAAGAGGACAATTCCCAGTTCTTTCACCTATCCCTAAAAGAGAAGTGTTTACCGAAGAGGCTCCATATAGCCAGGCTGTAGTGGAATTGGTTACAACTTTATAAAAATCATTATGTCCATGCCACTCTATCCACTCTGAGGGTACCTCAGCATAATGTCTAAGCCCATATATAATACCTCGGACACTTCGCGGTAAAGCTGCTCCCGGGTAAGAAACGCCTAAACCTAAAGTATCACAAGCTCTTATCTTAATAGGAGTTTTCGCCTGCTTAGAAAGTTTCATAAGCTCACTAGCAAAGGGGACAACAAAACCATAAAAATCAGCCCGAGTAATATCTTCAAAATGACACCTGGGAATTATTCCATTCTCCAGAGCTAATTCTACAACAGAAATATATAATTCTACTGCTTTTCTCCGAGTAAGATTGAGTTTTTTAAATATATGATAATCAGAACAAGGGACTAATATGCCGGTCTCCTTTATCCCCATCTTTTTTACTAATTTAAAATCCTCTTCCTTAGCCCTTATCCAAGTTGTCACTTCAGGATATTTGTATCCCATGCTTAGACATTTTTCTACAGCTTCTCTATCTCCTTTGGAATAAATAAAAAATTCTGTCTGCCTTATAAGCCCTGAATCATTATCAAGTTCATGTAAATAATCGTAAATCTTTACTATCTGATTAACTTTATAGGGAGATCTGGATTGTTGGCCATCCCTAAAAGTAGTATCCGTAATCCAGATCTCCTCTGGAACAAACATAGGAACAAGTCTATGGTTAAAGGTTACTTTTGGTATCTCTTTGTATGAAAATATCTTCCTATAAAGATTAGGTTCTGGTATATCCTGAAGGTTAAATTTATAAACTGCTTGTTCTATAAGATTGGTACGATTACTAAATTCTATTTTTCTCATTTATATTCGCTCCTTTAACCTAATTAAACTTTTTATTGTTTTTTAGCAAAATCGCAAATAAATACATTAGGGCCAGATTCCTCGTGCTTCCATTGCTTTTGCTACCTTTGATACAGCATATATGTATGCTGCGGTCCGGTTATTTATTTTCTCCCTTTGAGCAAGCTTTAATACTTCATTAAATGCCTTTACCATTAGATTTTTTAATCTTCTATTCACCCTTTCTTCATCCCAGAAATAGCCATAAAGACCTTGTATCCATTCAAAATAAGATACAGTAACACCACCAGCATTAGCTAAAATATCGGGGATCATAAAAATTCCTTTCTGGTATAATATTTCATCTGCTTCCGGAGTGGTAGGCCCATTAGCAGCTTCAGCTATAATTTTTGCTTTTATATTATTTGCGTTCTTCTTGGTAATTACCCCTTCTAAGGCTGCCGGCACTAAAACATCACATTCCAATTCTAGTAGATCTTTGTTGGAAATGAATTCTGCTTTAGGAAAACCTTTAACCGTAGTTGTTTTAGTTTTATAATCTAATATTTCTAATGGATCAATCCCTTGGGGATTATAGGCTCCACCTTTAGAATCACTAACCCCGATAATTTTATATCCATGTTCATTAAGTAATTTAGCAGAGATTGAACCGGCATTCCCATACCCTTGAATTACTACTGTAGCCTCTAAGGGATTAATATTTAGGTTTTTTTCAGCGACTTCTACCGCATAAGATAAACCGCGAGCAGTAGCTTCTTTTCTGCCCTCTGAACCCCATAATTCTCAAGGCTTCCCAGTTATAGTGGAAAAATTTGCTTCTCCGGTAAGTTTATTATATGTATCTATATACCAACCCATAATCTTGGGGGTAGTATAAACATCGGGTGCAGGAATATCTTTTCTAGGACCGATAATAGATGAAATTTCATAGATATATCTTCGGGAAAGTCTTTCTAGTTCCCCCTCTGACATTTCTTTTGGATTACAAATTACTCCTCCCTTGGATCCACCATAGGGGATTCCCGCAACAGCACACTTCCAGGTCATCCAGGCAGAGAGAGCTTTCACTTCATCTAAACTAACATCAGGATGATATCTTACTCCACCTTTTGCTGGTCCTCGAGCAGTATTATAATGTGATCTAAAACCGGTAAATACTTTCACCACTCCATTATCCATCTTTACCGGGATAGAAACCATCAATACCCTTTCTGGCTCCTTAAGTTGAACTAAAATGTTAGGATCCAAATTCATTTTATCGG
>JAUVOA010000197.1 GCA_030599445.1 Atribacterota bacterium
AACAAAACCATCATTATAATCAGTATGTTCACCAATCAGGTTAACCCTTCCTGGGGCAGAAAAAATACCTTTAGTTAAACCAGTATCAGTAAATTTATCCTTAAATATCTTCCACAATTTATTCAAATCTTGCATTAAAATCTCCTCTTTATCTTACTTTGTATTTAAATATTTCTATAATTAATTCCTTGATAACTCTATTTTAACTTTGATATTTCTTATAGTAAAACTATTTCTTGAGGTAATGTTTTTCTTAACTCTTGAGCTTTTTCTTCAGGTAAACAATTATTAATAAAAGTCCCAGCCCCCAATTCACTTCCGGCTAAATATTTAAGTTTATTTTTTGTACGATAAGGTGGATAAAATTCGATATGGAAATGAGAATATTCTTTACCTGTCCCATTAGTAGGTTGTTGATGACTGGCCATAATATAAGGGAGGGTAAAACCAAAAAGATTATCAAATTTCATTAATATTGTTTTTAAAATTGCCGCTAGATCAATTTCTTCCTTTTCGGAAAAATCATTAAAAGAAGGGAGATGTTTGTTGGCATAGATGTGCACCTCATAACTGTAAGAAGCGTAAAAGGGAACAAAGGCAGTAAATGAATTATTGCTAATGATAATTCGTCCGCTATCTTTTTTTTCTTCTTCTAAATTTTTACAAAAAAGGCATTTCCCTTCTTTTTCTAAATATTCTTTACTGGAATCCAGTTCCTTTTTAATAATCGGCGGAATAAAGGGATAAGCATATATTTGACCATGAGGATGATGAAGAGTCACCCCTACTTCCTCTCCTTTATTTTCAAAGATGAAGACATAATCAATATAATCTTTAGCCCCTAATTCCTGATAGCGATCTCTCCATACCTTTACCAGTTTAATATAACGGCTTAAGGGTTTTTCCGACATAATCCCATCATGGTCAGAAGTAAATAAAACTACCTCACAAATTCCCTGAGCTTTACCATGTTTAAAAAATTTAGGATCTTTTTCGGTTACTTCTGGTAACTCTTGTTGTAAAGAGGGAAATTTATTTTCAAAAACTACTATATCATAATTTTCTGCGGGCACTTCTGTAGGTAAACCACCTTTTTTAGTAGGGCAGAGAGGGCAATAATCCTTCGGAGGTTTATAAGTCCTGTCCTGACGATGGGTGGCAATTATTATCCATTGTTTTAGGATGGGGTTCCATCTTAGTTCTAACATCCTTGCCCTCCTTCTCTTCTTCGGTAAAAGTATAATAAATTAAATAACGACCATCTTCTTTTTTAATTCTTTTTTTGTGTATTTCCACTAAAACCACCTCGCTAATACTAATTTTAGGCTATTTTTCGTTAATTATTGTTTTCTTTTCGTGCCGATGTTCAGATAATTGGCGATATTGGCATCGGCATCTATGTGAAATTTAATCTTGTTGGTTGTTGAAGTTAGAAGGGTGGCTACTCCAGGACCATGTCCGGCAATAACACAATCACTATGAACCACTATCCCTATAGAAACCGCCCCTTCTCTATAACTCCTTCCATAACTATTGTCTGCATCACTAATTGCCACAATGTCTCCAAATCTAAGCTGATCTAATTTATACTTTTCTACCATCTTCTTATCGGCAGTGGTAATATCATAATCCCCACTTGCCACACTTACTGAACCCAATCCGGAGCCCATCAGTTTAGCTGGAATCTCACAGGTAACCGGCACATCAATAGTGCCATCACCTATTTCTTTGATATTCATCTTTTCTAATAAAGAAGGATCTAAATTAAAAACCTTTATCTCGGGATAATCTAATAATTTTAATCCTTGCCCATAGGCTTTAACTAAAATCTTATCTTCAATGCAAAGTTTCTCTAAAGTTTCCTGGTCAAAATCGATTAATACATGTTCGATTCCTCCATGATGCCCGGTTACTACTCCCATGCCCCCTTTGGCCTCTCCGTTTATAACTCGCGCCTGATTACCTACACAAGCCAAGGTATTATAAGCATAATTAGGAGGAGCATCTCTTTTTTCTTCATTCACCACCGTAGAAACACCGGGCTCCACGTGGTCTGCCTCCCACCCGAAAGCTTTATCCCCAACTTTAATATTATAGGTAATCCCTCCTACTCCTGGTACTACTATAGGCTTTCCATCATAAGTTACAGTATAAGCTGCCCTCCTTACCGGATTACTTACTCTCCCTTGAATAGAAATCATCACTAACCTGTCTTTATTGGTTCTTAACATAAATTTTGCCGCCTTTCTTTAAAATTTATTTTTTATTTTTATCTGAAAAAATATCCGAATTATTTCTATTTTAATTTTTTAGAATACTTTTTTCTCTCTGTTCACTTTTTATCCCGGATAAACCAAAAATCCCTACCATTATTAAGGCAAAGCCGGCAAGTTGATAAAAGGTGGGAAGCTCTTTCAATATAAGCCAGGCCAGCAAAATAGAAAAGGTCGGATAGATAGAAACCAGAGTAGTTGCTTTGGAGAGATTTAATCTCTTGATAGCTTCATACCAGATAGAATAATGTAAAGCAAAACCTACAATACCTTGAAATATTAATAACAATAAGATATTGGGAATTCCTAATTTATCATATTGATTTGCGCCTTCTATGCTACTAAGAATAAATAAAAAAGTCCCCCCATATAAGGTCCTTGCCGTAGCTATTAACATCGGGGTAATCTCTTTATGGGAAGTCATTAATCTCTTGCTGAAAAAATGGGCTATCTGCCAACAGAGGGGAGTTAATAAGACCAGTAAGTCTCCCCAATTTAAACTAAACTTTGCTCTGGATACTACCACCAAAGTTCCCAGCATAATTATAAAAGTAAAAAACATCTGCTTTAAAGTAATTTTCTCATTTAATAATATATAGCCGATAAAGATGGCATATAATGGCTCTATTACTAATAAAATAGAAGAATTAATCCCGCTGGTAAGGGTAACTCCGAAGAAGAAACAGATATTAGAAAGGGTAATGCCAAAAAAACCGATTAACAACAGGTGGAAAAAATATCTTTTGTCAAATAATATTCTCCAGTTCCCTTTTAGGGTAGCTAATAGAAAGAGAAAGATGCCGGCTATTAGACTGCTAAAGGCAGCAAAAAACAGAGGATGGATTAGGCTTACTCCATATTTAATGACAATGGGTAAAGCTCCGGCGATAAAAATAGTAATAATAACAAAAATTATTCCTTCTTTTTCCTTCTTTTCCATTATGTTTACTCCAATAAATTAGTCGTTAGAATATGGTTAGCGTATAGCGTACAGCATTTAGCGTGTAGTTTTGGATTAGCAAGATGCTTGTCCTAATTAAACTGAAAATTTAAAGGAAAAAACTATAATTCAAAATTTAAAACTTTTTCATACTTTTCTGTCATTGCGGAGCTACTGCAGGGAGTGTAACAATCTCGGGTTGAGATTGCTTCGGTCGTTTCACTCCCTCGCAATGACAAAAGAGGAACCTAACGTAATATGCGATACAAATTTATTCTGGCTTCCTTCTTTCCTCTTTTTCTTCACTATCCGCTACACGCTATCCACTCTACGCTAATATACGAGATACGAATTTATTCTGGCTTCTGGCTTTTTTTGTCCTAATTTTAAGTTTTGAGTTATGGTTTTACGTTTTACGCTTCTACGCTCTTCCTCTTCACGCTATACGATATACGACATACGATATACTATTATATTTCCCCGGGATAAACTTTCCCCAGTTCTTTCCCGTCTAAACCTAATTGAATAGCTCCGAATTTTAGATTGAAAACTTTGGATAAATCTTTTTCCTCTAAGGGAGCAAAAACGGTAAATATTTTTCTTTTAAAATCACACTCTTGA
>JAUVOA010000161.1 GCA_030599445.1 Atribacterota bacterium
CAGAATATTATCAGGTAAAGAATGGCGATAGAGTTAAGGTGGAAGTATCTGGAGAACATGGAGTTATTTATAAGGATGTGGTAATCAGGGTTTCCGAAAAAAGCAAGTTAGCCTTTCATCTGGATACAGATGAAGCCAATTCCGGAAATGTAAAAGGAAGCGGCTTAGCAAGAATTTTATAATACGATTCACGCGATACGAATTTTGTTATTGTAAACTTTAGCGGGTTAGTAAGATAGAGAGAAAAAATATTTATTACTTTTGTTTTCCTATTTTCTTTATTCTCTAGTTCTTTTTCTTCACGCGATACTCGATACTTTCTTTATTATTTATTTGATTTATTTCTAAAGAACTTTTATAATCATAAAAAAAAGAGAGATGCTATGGTCGGTAAAAATAGTAGGACTAATTATATATTAAATAGATTATCTATTGATGGTTTTGCGAACATCAAAGATTTATCTAAAAGATTGAAAGTTTCGGAGATGACTATCAGAAGAGACCTTAGAGAATTATCAATCGATAATGTTGTTACTCTTATTTCAGGAGGAGCTGTTCTAAAAAGAAATTCTCCGATTGATACAGATGAAGAAAAGTATTTAATTCAAACTGCAGAATCCTTAATGCTGGAAGAAAAGATTAAAATTTCTCGAAAAGCCGCCTCTTTGGTAGAACCCAATGATGTAATTGTGATAGATACCGGTTCCACTACCGAAAACCTCCCTAAATTTATTCCGGAAAATATGCCCCTAACTGTTATATGTTATACTCTAAATATTCTGTTTAATGTGTATGAGAATAAGAATTGGAAATTAGTTTTTCCGGGAGGCTATTTTCATAATAATACCCTAATGTTCGAAAGCCCGGAAGGGATAGGGGTAATAAAAAAGATAAGAGCTAATAAAGCTTTTATTTCAGCTGCAGGTGTTTCTGAAAAATTAGGAGTTACCTGTGCAACTGATTATGAGAAGGAAACCAAGAAGGCAGTTATTGAATCTTCGGATACTAAAATTTTATTAGTAGATTCTTCAAAATTTGGGAAAATTAAGATTTCTCATTTCGCTGACCTTACTGATTTTGATATTGTTATCACTGATTCAGGAATTTCCAAAGGGTGTGAAGAGATTGTTAAAAATATTGGTATTAAGTTATATATTGTTTGAGGAGGGATGTTATTATGAGTTTAAAAGGAAAACGAATTGCTATTTTGGCTGAAGATATATATGAAGATTTGGAGCTGTGGTATCCCTATTATCGATTGGCAGAAGAAGGAGTTGAAATAAAGATAATAGGACCAGAAGATAAAGAGTATCACAGTAAATATGGCTACCCTGCTCAGGCTGAATTTGCTGCAGAAAAAGTTAAGGCAGATGACTTTGACGGGGTAGTGGTGCCTGGAGGTTTTGCTCCTGACCGTTTGCGTCGTTATCCCGCAGTTCTTAATTTAGTACGAGGAATTTTTGAGAAGGGAGGAGTAGTAGCTTCTATCTGCCACGGAGCTTGGGTACTTATCTCAGCAGGCATTATAAAAGGTAAGCGTGCCACTTGTGTTAGTGCTATTAAAGATGACCTGATAAATGCTGGAGCAACCTATTTGGATCAGGAAGTAGTAATAGATGGTAACCTGGTAACTTCCCGTACTCCACAAGATCTTCCTGTTTATCTTCCAGCCATTATTACTGCTCTCAAGAAATAAAATAGAACGAGCAAGAAGAACAAACATCTATTAAATGAAAGGAGGAGATATAAAATGAGATTATTTGGTGGAGTTTTTATGGGAATTATATTTTTAACGGTGGGTGTAATTTTACTTTTGAATAGTTTTTTTAATTTTAATATCAATGTATTTAAATTAACAGTAGGAATTGTTGTTGTCCTATTCGGAGTATTTATTCTTTTTAATGGTTTTGGCTTTCAAGATAGCAGAAACATTATCTTTAGAGAAGGAACAATTAGGGTTTCGGAGGTTCAAGATGAATATAATATTGTATTTGCCTCAGGTACAGTCGATTTATCAAAAGTAAAGATAGAAGACGAGGTGAAGAAGATAGAGGTTAATACCATATTCGCAGAGGGAAAAGTTATCCTTAATCCTGATGTCCCAACATTGATTAAAGCGAGTTCTGCCTTTGGTGAATTGGAATTGCCGGATAGATCATCAGTGATATTTAGTTCCCAAAAATATAGGATAGGTGATATTAGCACTAATCAAGGATATTTAGAAATTGAAGCAAGCGCAGTATTTGGTAAGCTGAAATTCATCACCACTAATTAATTTTTGTAGTTTCCCAAAGCGAAAAAAGGATTGGATATTTGTAATATAAAAAAGTCAGGGGTAAAATATTACCCCTGACTAAACAGCTTTAAAAATTTATTTATCTGTATATAGAAAAATTAATCTACTACCACTTCTTCGCAGCAACAGAAACAACTACCACTACCCTGTCCTGATGAACCTATACCGGAAGTTTGTAAAGTAAAATTATCAGTTTGAACTGAAATAGTGACTAAAGGGGTTGCCCAAGCCCAACTATAATCTAAGTAACAACAATCTTCAGTTTTGGTTACTTTACAGTTTACCTTTGCATCACCAAAAGACATATATGCAGTACAGGTATGAAGGCAAGCGACAAGTTGACCTTCAACGCAGACACAATCCAGATAAACAAGAATTCTTCCTCTTTCACTACCCCACAACCAGCTAATTTTGTAATCAAAACATTTCGCTTTAGATTTTATTTCAACCATTACTGCATTAGAGAGCATATTATCATATATAATATCAGTATCATCTGTTACACAAATAGTAGTGAAGGTATCTGTTCCTTTTTGCCAATCGATGGTTACCAGGTGCATTCCAGTTTGAATTAATGATTCTACTAAATCTTCCCAATCTGAAATAGTTTGAGCATCTAATCCGGTAACATTATCTAATAGAGAAGCAGTAGCAGAAGAGGGATCGCTTATATCTACATCGGGTAACCAGGCTGAATCAGCTGAAAGAATTGCATCAAGTATGGTATCAAGTTCAGCAGTTGAATCAATCGTCCCTTCATAAGTCCATGCTGTATCTGCTTGCACATTGGTTCCGTATAGTGTATTCCAGTTAGCGATAGCAGTGTCTAATTTTGTCTTTACTGTATTTGGAAGACCAGAAACCGGTGGGGCAACACATCCTGTAAATAGCAAAGCAAGAGAAATAATTATTACTGAACTAATAAGGATAAACTTTTTCATTTTATCACCTCCTAAATAATTCATTCTCTAGACAATTATCTTCTTATTATTTTATCACCTCCTTTATAGAGTAAATACAAATTGATTTTGTTTACAGCAATTATTAGATATTATCATATACATCAATATTGACGTAATGATTTTGAAATCTTTGGCGGCAATTTAAAAATGAGGAATATTTCGAATAACTATCTCTATTATAAGTGGTATTTGGGGTAAATAATATGAAACTTAATAATTTTTTGTATAAATTATTAGATTTAATTATTAGAATTTCATTTTTTGCCCGAATATATTAATTTATTAGACGCTCTCTATATTATACTACGATATAAATCTTAATTTTCCTTCTTTTTATCAAAAAAATATTAATTTTTTTATTTCAAATAAAAAACACATCTTCAATTTAAATATAATATTTTGGCGATTTTTTTCTATTTTCCTAACGCAATACGCGATACTGTTTTCACCAAATACCAATAGACAGGCGGGACGCCTGTCCTACGGGAGAAATAAATATACTCAATATTGCTCTTTCCCGCATATTTCCCCGAATCTTATCTTAAACTCGATACTCAATACGAATTTATTCTGATTCTCGGTTTCTATTCTCTTTACGAGATACGATTCACGAGATACGAGATACGAATTAAATTTGACAGGAAATAAAATGTATGATATAAATAGACTGACGGTCAGTCTATAAAAGGAAAAAGAGAAAAGGAAATATATTATGGCAAGAATTACTAAAGAATATCATGTACGGAAAAACGAAATTCTTGATGCGGCTCAAGAACTATTTTTTACCAAAGGATATAAACAAACCTCAATTGAATCTATTATTAAAAAAATCGGTGTAGCTAAAGGTACCTTTTATTATTATTTTAAATCTAAAGAAGATTTAATGGATAAATTAGTTAAAAGAATGACTAATCAGATTCTAATAGAAGTGAAAAAAATAACAGAAAGAACAGATTTAGATGCTCTTACAAAATTGAATAGAGCCTATATCACTACCCGCAATGTAAAATTAGAAAATATAGATCTAATAAAATTATATTTAAAGGTTCTTTATAAAGATGAAAATATAATGCTTAGACACAAAATATATATGAGTAATATAAACCTGTTAGTCCCTGAATTTGCCAAAATTATTCAGCAAGGAGTAGAAGAAAAAGTATTTAACACCCCCTTTCCTCGTAAAGGAGCAAGGTTAATTTTTGAATTAGCTCAAATTTTAGGTGATTCAACAGTTAAACTTTTTTTAGAAATGGATGGAAATCCCGAAATTATAGAGAAATTTAAAAACGAAATAG
>JAUVOA010000204.1 GCA_030599445.1 Atribacterota bacterium
ACAATTTTACTGGAAAAGAATTATATCCCGGTAATTGCTACGGTGGGAGTGGATAAAGAAGGGACCAGATATAACATCAATGCTGATACTGTAGCAGGCCAGATAGCCATATCTTTACAGGCAGAAAAGTTAATATATTTGAGCGATGTAGATGGAATATTTAAAGATTTTAAAGACTCAACTTCTTTAATTAGCAGTTTGACCATTAATCAAGCTAAGGACTTAATTAAATCTGGGCAAATTCAAAAAGGGATGATTCCCAAAGTAGATTCAGCTATTCAAGCCTTAGAGGGTGGAGTAAATAAAGTGCATTTCTTAAATGGTAAGCGTCCTCATTCTGTTTTGTTAGAGTTGTTTACCGATAGTGGAATAGGAACAGAAATTATTCACTAATCAGTGTAACCCAAATAAAATTAGTGTAGTTAATCATTATGGATGTTAAGCAAGGAGGAATTAAGGCCATGAAGACTAAAGAATTAATTGAAAAAGAAAAAAAATATTTAATGCAGACTTATAGCAGGCCAGGTATGGTATTAGACAAAGGTGAGGGGATGAAGGTATGGGACCTGGAAGGAAAACAATACTACGATTTTATCGGGGGTATAGCAGTAAATGCCCTGGGGTACAGTCATCCTAAATTAGTTCAGGCCATTAAGAATCAGGCAGAACAATTAATTCATTGTTCCAATCTTTATTATAGCGAACCACAGATAATTTTAGCTCAGCTGTTGGTAGAGCTTTCTTGTGGGGATAAAGTATTTTTTGCTAATAGTGGAGCAGAGGTAAATGAAGGGGCAATCAAATTAGCAGTTAAATATTTTAAAGAGCAAAATAAAGATAAGCATACAATAATTTATATGAAAAATTCTTTTCACGGCAGGACCATTGGTACTTTAGCAGCAACCGGGAAATATAAATATCAGAAAGATTATCTTCCTCTTTTACCCAAATTTAAACAAGCTATATTTAATAATCTTGATTCAGTTAAAGAAGCAGTTGATGATCAGGTAGCAGCAATTATGGTAGAACCGATTCAGGGTGAAGGCGGAATAAATATTGCCAGTAAAGAATTTATAGAAGGATTAAGAGAATTATGCAATAAAAATGATATGCTATTGATTTTTGATGAAATACAATGTGGCTTAGGTCGAACCGGAAAAGTATTTGCTTATCAATATTACAATGTAGAGCCGGATATCTTAACTCTCGCTAAACCCTTAGGAGGAGGATTACCTATCGGAGCTTTAATTGCTAAAGAGAAAATAGCCTCCTCTTTCAAACCCGGTGATCATGGAACTACTTTTGGGGGTAACCCCGTGGCTTGCGCGGCAGCAATTGCTTATTTAAAGGTTCTACAAGGAGAAAATTTAATATCAAAATGCAAAGAGAAAGGAGAGTATTTTAAAAAGAAAATAGAAGAACTTAAAGAAAAGCATCCTGAATTTATTAAAGAAGTAAGGATGATAGGTCTAATGGTGGGATTGGAAATAGAAAAAGATGGTTCGGAGGTGGTTAAAAAATGCTTAGAAGAAGGAGTATTAATTAATTGTACAGCGGGTAATGTTTTACGCTTACTGCCGCCATTGATTATAGAGGAAGAAGAAATAGATTATTTAATAGGAGTTTTAGATAAAATTTTTAAAAAAATATAACAATGTCATTCCCGCGGAAGCGGGAATCTATAATCATTTCAGAGGATATAAATTTCTGTTTTTAAAGAAAATAACAAAAAATAAAAAGAGGTATAGAAAAATGAAAAAAATGAAAAAAGTAGTATTGGCTTATTCAGGAGGATTAGATACTTCTGTAGCCATTAAATGGTTAAAAGAGAATTATTGTGAGGAAGTAATTGCGGTGGCAGTTGACGTAGGACAAAATAGTGATTTAGAATATATAAAAGAAAAAGCTCTTAAAGTTGGAGCGAGTAAATCTTACGTTATTGATGCCAAAGAAGAATTTGCAAAGGAATATGTTCTACCAGGGCTGCAAGCAGGTGCGGTTTATGAGTCAAATTATCCTTTAGCTACAGCTTATTCTCGACCCTTAATATCTAAAATTATGGTTGAGATTGCCGAAAAAGAACAGGCGGAAGCTATTGTTCATGGCTGCACAGGGAAGGGCAATGATCAGGTGAGATTTGAAGTATCTATTGCTGCCTTAAATCCTAAATTGCAGGTGATTGCTCCGGCTCGAGAATGGGGATTTACCCGGGAAGAA
The DNA here is from genome assembly GCA_030599445.1 of Atribacterota bacterium. Taxonomy (GTDB): domain Bacteria; phylum Atribacterota; class Phoenicimicrobiia; order Phoenicimicrobiales; family Phoenicimicrobiaceae; genus Sediminicultor. The sequence goes on from JAUVOA010000204.1 coordinate 2,218, forward strand.
GAAATTGAATATGCCAAAAAATATAATATTCCTGTCCCCGTAGATATGGAAAATCCATACAGTGTGGATCAGAATTTATGGGGGAGGTCTATTGAATGCGGAATATTAGAAGATCCCTGGGTAGAGCCACCGGAAGAAGGAGTTTACGAATGGACGGTAAGCCCGGAGAAGGCTCCTGACAAACCAACTTACCTGGAGATATATTTTGAAAAGGGAGTGCCGCAGAGTATAAATGGAGAGAAGATGTCTCTGGTGAATTTAATTTTGAGCTTGAATAAAATTGGAGGAGAAAATGGAGTAGGACGAGTAGATATGGTAGAGAATAGATTAGTAGGGATTAAATCTCGAGAAATCTATGAATGCCCGGGTGCAACTATCTTGTTAAAGGTATATCAGTCTTTGGAAGGGTTGGTTTATCCTCGAGAATTATCCCATTTTAAACAGATTATTTCTCAAAAATATTCTGAATTAACCTACTATGGCTTATGGTTTTCTGCCTTAAAAGAGGCTTTGGATGGTTTTGTAAAAGCAATTAAGGGAAAAGTAACCGGGACTATAAAAGTTAAATTATTTAAAGGTAATTGTGTGGTAGTAGGAAGAAAATCTGAAAATTCTCTGTATGATTTTAACTTGGCTACTTATGACCAGGGAGATACTTTTAATCAGGATTTTGCTAAAGGATTTATAGAGTTGTGGGGTCTGCCTACCAAAGTCTATTCTTCGGTGAACAGGAAAAGCAGTAATGAGTAATAAGTAATGAGTAATGTGTAATAAGAAAAGAGTTAGCTCGTTAGTTGGTTACCTGGTTAGCTAGTTAGGATAGTAAAAAGAAAAAGTAAAGAGAGAAATTCATATCTGGTAAAGAAAACAAGAAGAAGTTAGTGATTAAAGTCATAAATAGGAGCGTATTGCCATACGCCCCTTGACTTTAATCTGTGTAGTCAGGTGTTATATAAGGAGGAAGAAGATGGAAAAATTATGGGGTGGTAGGTTTAAAAAAAGTATAAACAAAGAGATGGAAGAATTTATTTCCTCCCTCTCTTTTGATAAAAAATTAATTAAACATGATCTCTTGGGGAGCATTGCCCATACTCAGATGTTAGGGAAATGCAAAATTATCACCAAAGAAGAGAAAGATAAAATTGTGAAGGGGCTAAGGCAAATCCTCAAAGAAGTGCAAGAGGGTAAGATAAAAATTATCACAAGAGAAGCAGAAGATATTCATTCTTGGGTAGAGAATAAATTAAAAGAAAAAATTGGGACTGTTGCCGGGAAATTACATATTGCCCGAAGTAGAAATGATCAGATAGCCCTCGATGAACGGATGTATTTAAAAGAAGAAGTTTTGAAAATCCAGGATTTACTTAAAGACTTACAGAAATCGCTTTTGTCATCTGCTCAGAAACACTTAGGGATAATAATGCCCGGGTATACCCACCTTCAACATGCTCAGCCTCTCCTTTTTTCTCATCACTTGATGGCTTATTTTTATATGTTTGAACGGGATAAGGAAAGGA
>JAUVOA010000031.1 GCA_030599445.1 Atribacterota bacterium
AGAATATAAAAGAGCAAGGCTTGCAGTCGAAAGTCCTAAATTGAGTTTCATAAAGAAACCCTGGACACCAAAATACATAGCTTCTCTTCTCTCTCCGGTTTTTTTATAATCAACATCGCAAAGTTCAGAAAGTATTACATTAGGAATAATCATTAGAACTGCTGCGGGAAAGCCCATAAGTCCTACAAAAATCAGTCCCCATATCTTAGGATTAACCGGGGTGAGACCGGTGAGGGATAGAAAAATAGAAAATATTGAGAACAAACCAAGACTTATAATCATTATCGCTTTCTTTCCTCGAATCCTTGCCAAAAATCCCACCAGCGGAAAACAGATTGCCGCAATGACAAAGAGGATAGTAAACATATTACTGGCAAATGCTTCATCAGCACCCATCAGTGTAATTACAATAGGTATGGCAGATGAGCGGACAATATTAAAAAGAAACCATAGGGATATATTGGCAAAAAGGTAGATAATAAAAGCCTTATTCTTCACTGTTTTTCTAAAGGAATCAACAAGGGGAACATTATTGGGTCTGGCATTGGAAAACCTTTTCTCGTCTACCGCAAATACAGCTGTATATAATAATAGTGCTCCGAGAATAGCCAGACAAATAACCATTTTCCGGTAAGACTCTACATAATCAGTGTTCTGCCTAAATAAAGTTAAAAGAAGAGGTCCGCCAATCATTACCGCTGCCGAACCAATTAGAGAAAAGTATCCTTGAGCTGTAGTTATGCCAATTCGAGCTTTTTCATTATGACCAAGTTCAGGGATTAAGGAAAGATAAGGAACAACATATACAGTAAAGAAAAAAAAGTATAAACCAAAAACAATAGCCAGGTAGATACCATTAATGAAAGAAGTATAAGGTGTGGGCGGGAAAAATATGAACACTGTAGATACTGCCAGGGGAAGTCCGCCTATAATAAGGAAAAATCTCCTTCTCCCAAATCTTGAGGTAGAACGGTCAGACCAGGAAGCTACCAGGGGATCTGCAACAGCATCTATTATCCTTCCAAAGAGCATCACTGCTCCCAACACAGTAATAATTCCCAAAAACCTCTCGTTCGAAACAAAAGGGATCATACCTTCTGCTACTCTCTCTTTGGGAGGAAGCAGAAAAACTATAGCAAAAGTCAACCAGATCGAATCTAACAATACCCATCCTGCTGTGGACAGGTTAAATAGAAAAAGTCTCTTACCTTTAAATTCTTCCATCTCTTTCTCCTTTCCCGGAATTTCTATTATTGTTATTCTAGTATTTCGTTTTCTTAGTATCTTTACATTTTATTCTGTCATTGTAATATTATTAAGGAAACGCTCTACTAGTTATCAATTTATATTATAGGTTTTTTCAATATATTCCTTTTCGAATTCAACGTTTTTATCCTCGTGATACTCTGCTTTTTCTCTTGCCTCATACAATCTCTTTATATTTATATTAGCCGTTATCAGGTGATTTCCCTCATAAGAGGGAGATAAAGATAAAACTCCATCTTTTTTTTCAGTCATTGATAAGGGAGCAAATATACCGGCCTTTCCGGTAAAATGCATCCCGGCAATCCATCCGTTTAAGGAAGATTTTAAACCATATAGATATGATTCTTGCACCCTGGGCCAAATTCCCCTAAGAGCTTTCCATAAATTATATTCTTCTAAATTAGCAATAGGCAAAATAACCATATCTGCTCCTATCTCTCTGGCAATACGGAAAGTCTCAAAGTAAGTTGCATCCATACAAAGAGGGCATACCAGTTTACCAAAAGGTAAAGAATACGCCTCCATTTTATTACCTCTTTTTATTCCTAATTTAACCTCAAAATCAGTAAGGTGCATTTTCTTTTGAGTCCCTATTAGATTTCCCTCCGGGTCAAAGAGAGAACCGGCATTATAAATTGCTTCTTTCTCCTTTAAAATATAACTCCCCGAATAAATATATATTCCATATCCCTTTGCTAATAGAGAAACAATTCTTTTAATTCCCGCCTCTATTGGTTTGGCGACTCCTTTAAAAACAGTGATTAGAAAATGATTGTTCTCTTTTAAATGTGACTCATTCTCTCTATCTTTCTCTTTGTCTTTGTTTTTTATTGCTTTTTTATTTAAAATTTGATTTAAGCAGCTAAACCCGGGAATTAAACCGAATAAATCAAAAAAGTTATATTCGGGGAAGATAATCAGGTGGCTGTTGTCTTTTACCGCTTGCTCCATAAAACCACAAAGCATATCTATATATTTTTCTATACTATTTACCGGATAAATCTGCCTTTGAACACAGGATACCCGAAAGTCTTCTGGGTTAATATCTTTTGAAAGTTTTCTTCTTTCTATCCTTAATTGCTGGTAATATTTTTCTATTCTATCTAAAGAAATTTTTCTCTCTAACCATTTTTCAATTAAAAATTCCATGTTCACGACACTCATCTTCCTCTAAACATTTTCATCTGCTGATAAAATTCTCGATTCAATTTGGATAACACATCAAATTTGGAAATAGCCTTTCTTCTCTTCTTGTTATCCAACTCATTAATTATTAAGCTTTGCTGTTCACTGCTTCTCTCTAAATATCCATCTCTCTCTTCAGTCATTTCCAGAGGGGCATGGATAACCGATTCCCCCCAAAAACTCTGCTCTCCCAGGAATCCATTAAATCCACTCTCTACTGCAAAAAATTGATTCTGTTGGACTTCTTGCCACATACCACTTACCTGTAAAGCCCGATTTTTTTCTCCTGTAAAACCTACCGGAGATAGAACAATATCCGCACCTTTTAAAGCTGCCATCCTGGAAACCTGAGGATAAAAAATATCGGTGGATATTATTAGCGCGATGTTCCAATCCTTTATTTTTTTAAATTCAATCTTTGTTCCCCGGGAAAATCCTAATTCTTTTTCCCAGCGGGCTAAATAAATTTGACGTTGTTTAAGCTGGACTTCACCATTTATTATCAAAGTGGATTCATGATAGATATTGTTTTTTTCTTTTTGCCAATAACTTCCCGGACAAATTGCTATCTTATAGTTTTGAGATAATTCTTTAATCTGTTCGATATATTTCCCGGAATCTGCTTCCACTATTAAACTACGTATACTCGTATCCGGGTAGCTCAGTTGTTGAAAAAAACACCCCGTAAATCCGGGAAATACTATTATACCAACCTGTCCTTCTATTGCTTTTTCCAGATATTTCTTTATTTTACGCACTAAAATTTTTGGTTTATCTATCCTCTTCCATTCATTTTTTTGCCATTCTACTGAGGCTACCTTCATTTATTCCTGCTCTCCCTCCTCAATTAAAATATGATAGAGAGAATAAGCCAGATACCCACAGCCGGAAGCAAACCCGACTCCGGTCTTTGCTTCTCCTGAATCTTTATCAACGCTCTCCGCCAGAAGACCATAGTCCATATTCGCATTCTTTAACCATTTTAGTGCCACATTTGATAATAATGGATTTAGAATACTCCCGCATAGCCCCAGCCCTGAAGGAGTATGGGGATGATGGTCACAAGCCAGTTCATTTATTCTGGCATTTTCAAAGTAATAAGGGTTGCAAGAAGAATAATAATAATCAATAGTATTTTTAAATATCGGGTTATCTTTATCTACAAATCTATAAAAATAAAGAGTTCCTAAACTCCCGGGAGGGTCATTATATAATCTAAAATTTCCCTTCCCATCAGTAGACCATAAAAATATTTTCTTTCCTTCTATTTCCTTAACTAAATATTTATAGATCCCTTTATGAATGTTTTCTATTCTTTGATTTATAAGCTGTGCTTTTTTTATCTTCCCTTTCTTTAATAAAATATCTCTCAAATTCTGCAATCCCCGCCATAGAATAACATTATCAATAGTAACTAAAGGATATTTTGCGGGGTCATCAGAAGGGAGCAGGAAAGTTTTATATAGTCCGGTTTGGGGATGATACTCTCTTTCTATCCGCTCAAATACTTCTTCCAGAGCTCTTATTAACGCATCATTAAAAAAGTGGTCTTCCGGGTTATCTAAAAGAATAAAATAACTGGCTGCTTCATCCAGCTCAAAACCGGGATACAAAACGGTACCATCAATATAATGGGCATGATCTCCCGGATTTTTACTGTGCATCAGGATCATTTCTCTTGCCAAATGTTGATATAATTGAGGACAAACTAATTTGATAGCAGGAAGAGACCATAAAAAACAATCTCTTTCCCAAAATGCTCCCGATACATAATAACGAGGACTTCTCGAAGTTAATGCCAGATATCTATCGCTCCCCATATCCTTGGCTATAGAGTAAAAATAATTAAAAAATAGATTTTCATTTAACCTGGCTTCCAATGCAGGGTCTTTGGGATAGGGAATGGTTTTTTCCTTCAGCCAATCCAGAAATTCATTGTAGATTCCGCTATATCCTTTTCTTTTCAAGTGAATAAGAGTAGTAGAGGCACCATCCGGGTCATAATTTACAGCTATATAAAAACAATTTTTATTTTGGCAGGATATTTTTAAATTTATCGTTTGTTTTTCTTTAAAATCATCAACTTCAAAATCTTTATCTCCACCAAAAGCTAAAGCCAACGAAACTCCTGAAGAAAAAATATTAGCTACCGGATTGCCCAGCCATTTATCTCTTTGTATTATTTTTTTAGTGTCTATCTTGTGAGAATCAAATCGTAATAAACATACCTGTTTTAAATCAAAAAATAAAGAAATATCAATTTCTTCTGAACTTTCAAAGCAATAGATTAAGCCCTTTTCCTTAAGATCGGTAAATATTTTTCCGATTACCCTCATACCACCTTTTAAAAAAAAATCTAAACGGGGTAAATAATACTGTTCTTTATAGACATCTATTTTTTCTATTTCAATTTCTTTTCCTTTATGGTAAAAATGTGGTGTAAATAAATTTGGGTCTCCTTTTAATTCTATTAAAGCTTTATTAGAAAGAGATACCACATTTATATTTTTAATAGCACCATTTTGGCAATCAATAATAGGTACACTCAGGTAATGATTCCCGGCATACAAAACTTGCTCATTTTTTACTATTTCTTTAGATCTGGTAATAATTTTATTCATATCTTATTCATTTAAATCCCTTTGATATTCTAGTTCCTTTATTAGAATACATCTGGATTAAATAAGCCTTTAATTATTTTTTAGCAGAAACAGATAGAGATTTTAGATAGATATGAGGAAATTTATATTTTCCTCCTATCCATTTCGCTTTATCCCCCAAAGCAACTATATTTTTTAATTCTTCTATGGCATTACCCGCAATCATAACATCCTTAACCCTCCCTACTATTTTGCCCTTTTCTATTTTATAGCCCAGCTGCACATTATTAGAAAAGGCGCCACTTATTATATTCCCCTGCCCCAGTCCAAGAACCTGGTCTATAACTATCCCTTCCGAAATATCTTTAATCATCTCTGAAAAAGAAACTTTTCCTTCCTCCACTACCAGGTTACTTATGCCGGGAATGGGTTCGCTTTGTATCCCTGCTCTTAAACCATTTCCGGTACTCCCAACCCCGGCCATTCCCGCTGTCTGTAAATCATAATAAAAATTCTTAATTTCTCCTTTTTCTACCAAAGGAACCCGTTTCATTTCTATTCCCTCATCATCAAAAGGAGCACTACCCAAAGCAAAATCTATAGTACCATCACTATAAAAAGTTAACAGATCACTCCATAATTTCTTGTTTTTCCGGGAAGCTAAAGGAGATATTTTCTTCAAAACCATCTTTCCATTTAAACCACTAATTATGGGGAGAATCAAGACCAAAGCTGCCTTTGGGGTAAAGATAACCGGCATCTTCCCGCTTTCTACAGGTACAATTTTATCTCCCCATTTTAAATTTTCAATTATCTCAGAGGTCAATTCCTTAGCATCAAGATTGTCTTTTCCCGACTCAAGAGAAGACTCAATTATCAACATATCTTGATCTTCGATTTGTTGAGCCATCACCGAATAGACAATTGCAGTCTTATTGTAAGAAAAATTCCCTCCCTTGGAATTTAGATATTCTATCTCGGTATAATCTTTTAAAATAGTGATATCGTAACGTAATTTTCGATTGAAATCCTTCATTTTCTCTATAATATCTTCGCCTACTTTTACCATCTCTTCAATACTTTTATCTACCACTTCTTTATCATATACATTTATTTTTTCTTTCCTACTTCTTTTGGTCTCTCTTGAAAAATCAAAAGAAGCCGTTGAACCAAATTCAGAAGTAGCCACTGCCTTCTCAACTATCAAATCAAAGTCTTCATTTCCTGTAGATGAAGAGAATCCTATCCTCCCTTTATTTATCACTCGCAATGCTTTCCCTTCACTCTCAAAAATATCGATAGATTTTAATCTATTTACCTCAAAATTTACCGGAATAGTCTTGCTCTTGGCTTCAAATAGCTCAGCTGAGTCTACTTCCTTGCAGACTTGTTGTAACAATTTTTCCATCTCATCTACCTCCTACTACTACTTTTTTTATCCTGAGATGGGGACTACCCCAAGAGACTGGTAGGGGGTTTTGACCCGCTTTTCCGCATCCCCCGCCGGATTCAATCATCTTTAAATCATTTCCTACTCCCTCAATATTAAGAAGAGTGGTAAACAAATTCCCACTTAAAACTACATCCTTAACCGGATCGGTAATCTCCCCATCTCTTATCATAAAACCTTCCCCGGCACTAAAAGTAAACGTCTCAAAGGTGGTCATCCCTCCATAGCAATCTTTGGCATAAATTCCTTTTTTTATTCCGGATAATAAATCTTTAAAAGGAGTATCTCCATTTTCGACATAAGTATTGGTCATTCGAACAATGGGTTTGAAGCGATAATTGAGTGCACGGGCATTTCCGGTGGGTTCTTCCCCCATTTTAGCAGCAGTCTCTCGCGAATGGAGTCTGCCTGCCAGGATTCCATCTTTTATCAGATAATTTTTCTTTGTTCTCACACCTTCATCATCATATTTGGCAGAACCTAACAAATCCGGAGTAGAACCATCATCAACTACATTGAGTTTGGGTGAGCCAAATTTCTTCCCTAATTTCATTAAACCACTCATCCTCTCGTCTTCATATAAAAAATCGGCTTCACTAAGATGTCCAAAGGCCTCATGTATAAAAACCCCGCCTAATGTCTGATCTAATATGACTGTATATTCTCCACCTTCCACTGGCTGTGCTTTAAGAAGATTGATTGCCCGAAAAGCTGCTCTTTGTGCTTTAGTGGAAATTTTTTCCATTATTCCAAAACCCTTGGTGCTTCCGACAGTTTCATTGGCCATCTGAACATTGTCCTCCTCTCGAGCTATGGCAGTAAAACGCGCACTTAAAAATGGTTTTTCCTGTTCGACATAACTACCTTCAGAATTAGCAAAATAAATAGTAGAAAATCTGTCGGAATAGATTACATTAGAGGATTGGATCAGAGGATTGGATTTCATAATGATATTATTATAATTTTCCATTAAATCCTTCTTCTCTCTCAAACTAATCTGGCGAAAATCCTTATCTAATTCTCGGTTAATTATTTCCACAACTGGTGAAATAACGGCCAATTTACTCTCTTCTTTACCGATTAAACTCGCCACCTTAATTGCCTCTCTAACTTTTTCTTCTAAATCATCAAACTGATTAAAGGAAACAAAACCCCATCCCCCTTTTACCAGGGCACGGACATTTCCTCCTGCCTGCTGGGAACAATTTATTTTTTCTAATTTCTCCCCCTGAAAATGAATGGTAGTGGCTTCTTTCTTTTCCGCCCTTATCTCGATATAATCTGCACTATTTTTTCTATTTTTCAAAGCCTTTTCAAAAATTTCTCTCATTATTACTTTCTCCTTTAGTTTAGTTGGATAGTTTCCTGGTTACTCTTCCTCTATCTCATTTATTTTATTTTTTAATATTGCTTCTTCGTCTAAATAAATTGACCTTTCTAACCACCAAATCCACTTACTCCATTTTTCTTTAAAATCTTTATTCTCTTCTTTGATATTTATAAAACCACTTATCTTGGCCTCCAATTCATCAGCATAATAGAGTGCAATAGCTGCTAAAATACTGGGAAGTCTGGGGGAACCGAATTCAAAATGCCCGTGATGGCTCAAAAGAGTGTGTTTTGTCATCAGCGCCAAATCTTTGGGAAAATTATCTAAACTTTTTATTTTTTGGTCAATCATCTCCAATCCTATAGCAATATGGCCTAAAAGTTTACCTTCGTCAGTATGTTCAATAGTCTTCTCGTAGGCATATTCTCTTACCTTCCCTATATCGTGGAGTATGGCCATAGTTATCAAGAAATCATGGTCTATCTCCTGGTAAATTTTACATACAGCCTCGCAAATATCAGCCACTTTTAGGGTATGCTCAGCCAAACCACCCAGGTAAGGTTGATGCACTTTTGTAGCAGCAGGTGCTTTTTTAAACTTCTGCGTAAATTCTTGATCATCAAAAAAACTCTTTAAAAGATTCTGCAAATGATAATTCTCGATGGAATTAATCTTTGAAAAAATCTTATGCATCAGTTCATCTAAATTTTCTTTTGATTGGGGTAAATAATCGGAATAATCTAAATCTAAAGGAGCAGTTTTGATAAGGGAAGAAACTGTTGCCTGAAGGATTCCATCACTTTTCTTTTTAGTTATATATCCTTGGACTCGGGCAAATTCTATTTTACCTAATTCCTCTACTTTATCCTTAGAAACATCCCAATTTATAGCTTCAATTTCTCCCGTCTTATCGGCAATTTTAAAGAACATATCTATGGTCTTTTTATCTCTCCTCACTCTAAACTCTACATTTTTTAAGAAAAATATGTCGCTAATCCTGGTATTTAAACTTAAATCAATCACCATTTGTTTTTTAGCCAAAACACTTCACTCCTTTTCTAATATTTTTTATACAGAAATGGTTTTGTTAGTATATACTTTAGTAGGGTAGTTAGATAGAAAAAAGAATGCTACTTTTTCTATCTTTTCTTTCGCTTTCTTAACTCGATACTCAATACTATATACTTGATACTGTATATAAGCACTTGACAATGATGCTTATTTTCTTTATTCTATTTTCAGATAAGATTATTTTATGCCGAAGTGGCGGAACTGGTAGACGCGCTACGTTCAGGGCGTAGTAGGTGTATGCCTGTGGGGGTTCAAATCCCCCCTTCGGCACCAAATTTAGTTAGTTAGTTAGTTGGTTAACGGGTTAGCTCGTTTGGTAATAAATATTTAATCAATTAACCTGTTTATCAATCTAATTATTTGCTAAATTGCCAATTTACCAATTCTCCGATTCGTTGGACAGGCGTCTCGCCTGTCTATTAATATTCAGCTAAAAACGTAGAGCGAAAAGCGAAAAAACCATAATTCAAAATTCAAAACTATTTTATTCAAAATATTGCTTTTAATGTAAGGGTCAAATTTATCCGACTCATATTGTTTTTTGACAGGCGAGACGCCTGTCCTACGATTAACGGGTTAACCGTTAACCAACTAACAGATCTTCTGTTTTTTTTTCTTTTCTTCACTATATACTATATACTAATAATTCTAAATGTTCCACGCTATTTATATTCTGATTCCTGTATCTTGAATTCTGATTTCTATTTTTCTCACGCGATACGTGATACGCAATACTAAATTGGCTCCTGGTTTTTCTTTAAATAATCAGATAGCACTTCTACTGCCTTGTCTATTTCCCATTCGTCTCCGATAGTAAATCTGATAAATTGGTCGTCTAAACCGGAAAATTCATTTTCCCAGCCAGGTAAAGCATAAATACCTTTTTCCTTTAGATGCTTCCAAACTCTTTCGGTCTCTTCCTTATTCTTAAACTCAACTAAAACAAAATTTGCTTGGGAATTATAAGCAAAAAATCCCAGTTCATTTATTTCCCTTATAAATTTATCTCTTACTTTCTTTATTTTTTCCCAAGCTTTTCGATAATAGTCTAAATATTTTAGGACTTTTACCGCAGCTTTTTCAGCCATTCTATTTACTCTAAAATATTGGCCAAAAGTTGCCAATCTCTTTATATTTTGAGGATTAGAAATGGCAAAACCCAAACGTAATCCGGCCAATCCAAAATTTTTGGAAAAGCTTCTAGAGATAATTAAATTTTCATACTTATCTATCAAGTCCACTACGGTCTCTCCCAAATACTCGTAATTACATTCATCAACTACTACCATCCCTTTTGCCCTTTGTAAAATATCAATTATATTCTCCTGAGGAATTCTCGTCCCGGTAGGATTATTAGGATTGCATATCCAAACCAAAGAAGCTTTGTTTAATTGTTGAGCAG
>JAUVOA010000238.1 GCA_030599445.1 Atribacterota bacterium
CAAGAAAGTATCTTTAAATCCATCAAGCATTTTTACTCCAGGATGTTTAGTATCCGTTGTCCCTAAAATATTTTGGGCAATTTCCTCTTTACTGTATTTAAAAATTTCTTCGATTTCAAAGAATGCAAAAGGAGAATCCTGATATCTGAGTAAAATAGTATCTCCTTCTTTTATACCTTTCTCCTTTATCTCCTGCTGGGTAATATCAAATATTATTGGAATAGACCAGAGAGTCCCATCTTTTAAGGCCATCTTTTTGCATACTTGATTTACGTCTTCTTTCCCCATAAAACCTTCTAGGGGAGTAAAAAAACCATAAGCAATATCAATACACTCCCGGGCTATTCGGGAAGAAATTACCACCTCCTTTAATTCTTTAATTTTTTTAATTTTTTCTTTTGCCTCTATAGGAGATAATACTCTCTCTACGATTTCCTTGTTTCCGTGACCAATATATTTCACTCTTTACACCTTCCGTCTATAATCTATGGTAATATCATCCATAAAATTAACTATTTACATTATTGCTTAGAGTAATAAATTGTAGGACTATTATAATTTTCCTTTAATAAAGCAATGAGTTAATCTTTTCATATTTATTTTTATATATATATGAACATAACCTTCAAACTTAAATCCTCGCAAAATCAGCTAATAAAAGAGAACTAATCCATAAGAGTACCGCCGTTAACATCTAAAATTTCACCTGTTATAAAAGAGGCTTCCGGTGAAGCCAAAAATAACACAGCAGATGCAACATCCTCTGGTGTTCCTATTCTTCCTATGGGCACAAGTGGAATAATCATTTTCTTCTTTTCTTCATCTGTAGATTCAGTAGCAATTGACCCGGGAGCCACAGCGTTAACATTTATCTTATACGGTGCAAGCTCAAATGCCAAAGATTTAGTAAGACTAATAATGCCGGCTTTGGAGGCGCAATAATGTGCTTTTGTTGGATTACCAAATGTAGCATAGACAACTCGCCCGGTCTTTCCTGTAAATGAGGTGATATTAATAATTTTTCCGGATCCTCGTTTAATCATGTGTCTGATTACAGCTTTACAACAATTGAAAACACTTTTTAAGTTAATACTCATTACTCTATCCCACTCCTCTTCTTCTAACTCCACAATTGGTACGGATCTGGCGAACACAGCAGCATTATTGATCAAAATATCAATTCCACCGTAGGAGTTAATCACTTTATGTATCATTGCTTCTACTTCGGCACTTTTTGAAACATCTGCTTTGATAACAAACGCCTTAAATCCTTCCTGATTAATTTGTTTTGCTACCTTCTCTCCTTCTAAAAGATCGATATCGTTAATAATTACAGTAGCCCCCTCCTGGGCAAACCCCTTCGTAATAACCTTCCCAACCCCTCTGGCGGCTCCGGTTATTAATATAACTTTTCCTTGAAATTTCATTTTTTTTCTCCTTCTAGTTTTATTTCATTAACAGATTTGGTAAAAATAGAACAATGCTAGGAATATATGTAATAAGAAACAATACCAGTAGCAATGGTATGATAAACGGGAATGTATATCTAAACGCTCTTTGAAAAGAAATTCCCCCCATGGCAGATACTACATACAAGACAGGTCCAACTGGGGGCGTAAGATTTCCTATCATCAAATTTAGAACCACAATTACTCCAAAGTGTACTGGGTCTATCCCTAATTTTTCAATAATAGGAAAAAATATTGGTGCTAACAATATTATAGAAGGAGTAACCGTAGTAATCATACCCATTAAAAGCAGCACACAATTAGCTATTAACAGAAATACTGGACGAGTAATATGTGCTGAAGCAATAAAACCCAATAAAATCTGAGGAATATTCTCCCTTGCTAATATCCAGGTAAATGTGCCCACTGTTGCCAGAAGAAAAAGGACAACCCCTATTCTCACGACAACCTCAAGAAAAATCTTCGCGAGATGACTAAACTTAAGCTCCTTATAGATAACAAATCCCAGAAAAGAAGCCCAAAGTACAGCAACTACAGCACCTTCTGTAGGAGTAAATACACCTAAAAAAATTCCTCCAAGTAATATCACAGGCGTCAACAAAGCCAGGAAAGATTTATAAAAGTTTTTTAATATTTTTTTCATAGACGGAAAAGCAGCTTTAGGATAATTTCTTTTTCTTGCATAGAAAAATACCATTATCATTAATGCGATCGCCATTAATATTCCAGGTATAAAACCTCCCAAAAATAACCGTCCAATTGATGCATCAAAAGCCATTGCATAAATTATCATTGGCACACTTGGAGGAATAATAGGCCCAATAGTCGATGATGCAGCAGTTATCGCTACAGCGAACTCTGCATCATATCCGCGCTCCCTCATAGCCTTTATCTCTATCGCTCCCAACCCACCAGCGTCGGCAATAGCGCTTCCCGACATTCCAGAAAAAATTAGACTGGCGAGTACGTTAACATGCCCTAATCCACCTTTAAGATGACCTACAAGGGACTCTGCAAAATCAAAAATCCTACTGGACGTTCCACCAGCATTCATTAACAATCCTACCAACATAAACATCGGGAATGCCAAAAAAGGAAAAGAATTAACAATTTGAAACATTTGTTGCGGAATAATAACTAAGGGAACATTTTCAATTAATAAGTATATGAATGAAGCAATTGCTATGGCGATTGAAATAGGGGTGTTTAGAATTACTAAGAATACAAGTATGGTAAAGATTAATAGCATCATTATGGCTTTCCCTCATTATTCCCCTGGGCTAACCACTGTTCTAATGAGAATACTAAAGTAATTATCGCAAATATGAGCAAAGTTATATAGATGATAAATTTTGGTATTCCCAAAGCCGCTGTTTTGATTGAACCAGCTAGAGCAATGAAGTTGATGTCAATAACCGTGATGACAATACAGAAAAGTATTATCAGACTCCATACTATCCTCTTGACAATTTTCCGAAGTTCTGATGATAAAAAAGACCCTAAAAAATCCACCCTTATGTGAGTAATAGGAGAGTTTTTTCTAAAGGCAAGTGCCGCACCAATAAATATGGTCCAGATAAGAATAATTCTGGAGGCTTCACCAGTCCAAAAAAGGGGGTTATTAAAAATATAGCGTGAAATTATTCCAGCAGATAAAGTAAAAATCATCAAAACCATAAGAATAATACCAAAAATAGAAGCAATTGAATTAAAAATAGAAGCAACTTTTTTTACTGTTAGCAATAGCTTCTTGCCTTGTTTCATTTATCTATCCCTTTTCTATCTATTCCAATCTTTAGGGTACACAAAATAAGATTGATTTTATTACATAAACACACCTAAATTCATTGGGAGAAGATTACTAGCATCCCCTCCCAATGAATCCTGTTTATGGAATATCTTTA